>JBBRJI010000029.1:0-16484 GCA_038219625.1 Pirellulales bacterium
GCCTATTCTTTTTGGGCCATGCAATCGAGGAATTTTCATCGGACCCCTGAATTTGATCCATCGACACTGAACAGAATTGCGGAAGCGACGAGGCTTCCCGACAGGCTAGGAGCGTCGACACGTCAGTCATTTAAACAAGAAAAACGAGATCGACACAGTACGTTCGGAGAACATTCCAATATCTCGATTTACACAGCCCCGGCGTGCACCTTTACCCTTTCGATCGACTTTCCGTTTCGTGGATTTCATCCCCTCGAACGATGCTACGAGGCACGTGGATGGGTCGTTGAGTCGTTACCAAAACAGATTAACATTGAATGCAATACGGGCCGCGACCAAACGAATGACGGCAATTGCGTTGTTCATGAAGTGGATTTGAAAAATGCGGAGGGAAAGAGCGCCTTCTTGCTATACTCTCTCTTCCAACTGGACGGCCAGCAGCGAAAGAGTCTGTCAAGTAGCAATCGAGGTTTAGAACGATTGGAACAGTCGATTCTCGAGCCAGTGACATTTCAAATTCAATTGTTCAGTGAATCAGCCGAGACACTTAACCAAAGCGAACGCGAAGAACGAAAGAAAAACTTCGCGGATGCGGTGACACTTCTTAGGAACAGCTTCCTTTTTTTAGCCGACTGAACGGGGTACTAGAAAAGACCTTCCAGCATGAGTTCAAGCGAAAGCGAAAGTACTGTACATGGGGTTGAAGTTCCCGAGTTTTTTCGGGCCGGGGTACCTGCGATTGTCTTGTCCATCGTTGCGATTCTGTTTATCGGCATCTCTGCCCATAGCTTCCTTAGCGTGCAACCTAATATCTTGAAGCGGTATCGCGATATATGCGAAAGCAATTTTCGTGCATTGGAGCAGAAAGCGAAATCACCAACTCCAGAGGGACTAGGCTTAGAGACACCCGAGGATATCGATAGCAAGGAAGTTGCTGGCGAAAGAAGGCGGTTGCTGGAACAAACCCATTTCTGTTTGCGTCGGCTAATCATGTCGGACAACAAGGATGACGCATTGCGATTCCAGTCCGCCAAAGTGTCTGATCAGCTCGCCGACTGGTATCTAAATCAAGCCCGTTCGGTTTTGCAGGAGGAACCGAATAACGAAGGAGTTCGGGAGATTGTGGCCCGCTCTCAAGTCGAACGACAAAAAGCCATTGAGGCCATGCGAGTTACATTAAAACTAAATGGCTCCTATGCAGACGAAGCCAGTCTGTGGCTGACGCGTCGTCAATTGGTCGAAACTTTGGATCCGCTGCCGGCTGAGCTTGATACAGTTGCAGAGCGAGTCGCCAAGATAGTGGCTACTGAATCCTATTCCGTAAACACATCCAAAAACCCTGATGCACCGCAGCTTCTAGGGCAAATTCGTGTTCTTCAAGCTCTCTCATTCAAAAATGAATTCTCTCTCGACGTACGAATGAAGTTTTTGAAGGAGGCGGACAAGTTGTTCGCAAACAGTAAGCTATCGCATCGAGCGACGAATATCAACGTTGAAATGCAAGGCTGGGCGACCGAGGCGAAAGTGGCTCTGGATCCGGTTGCTGGACAAGAGATGGCGAACAACGCCCTTCCGTTTTTCTGGGCTATTCCTGATACCGAATCCTTGTCCGTTGAGTCTCTGGCTGCTGCATTCCAATGCCTGCTTGCAATCGACAGTATCAAGGAGTCTCAACTATTTCTGTCCGACAATCTTCGCCAACTCTCTCCAATCGACCACAGCAGTTTTCGTGCGTTAACCGCTGCCGGTGCGCTTCGGCATGTCGCTTCGAGCACCATCTACAAGATGAGTTCCTCGCTCGCGCGACGTGTGGACAACGGTCAAAGCGAAACGGTAGGGACCGTAGATACGCAGGCTGCTAGCAGGTTGGACGCAGTGATTTCTATGGCTATTCAGTTGAATCCAGATTCGCTTGAATTGTTGGCCTTGCTCGAGCGATTTGCAAAGCCCGGGGACGACGATGTCATGGTGATGCGATTGAAAGAAGAATTGGGATTGAAAGGGACTGAGGAGCACGGTCCAAGGCTTGGGCCCGTAACATTGGAACAAGGGTCAATATCTTTTTTGAGTGCCGTGATCGGTTTGAGTTCGGGAAAGGCGGACAAATCCATCGAAGGTGAATTGGAGACTGCTATAAAGACGAGTCCGGCATACGCGGTAGTTGCATGCCGACTTTTGATGCGGATGGTTTCGGCGGAATCGTTGTCGAGTTCGGACGCGATTCGTTGGTTGAAGACGATTAACGACGCATCGCCTCAGGTTTTGGTAGCTTGGTCTGATCGGGCGAACTTGCATTTGAAGGAAAAGCAATTTCAAGAAGCAATTGCATGCTACGAGTTTTTGCTTGAGAAACTTCCAGGGAATGAGAAGTTAAACGAGGCACTGGAGTCTGCGAAGAAACAATTGCAGATCGAGAAGTAGCGGGATAGGCTTCCAGCCTGTCAAGCGAAAAATGACAAGCTAGAAGCGCTAGAAGCCTTTCCTACTAAAAGCTGAAAATGACAGGCTAGAAGCCTATCCCACTGCGCAAAACAGACATTTATTGATCGACCGATCCTTAGTTGCTCTTCGCACTTTGGTTTTTCGAGGACGGGAATGACGGATAATCTGTTTCCTCGCCGAATGCAAACGGCTATGATGGTCTCATGAGCCGACAAGATCCTCCTATTCTGAATGATATGCAGATTGGCCAACCGGCTTGGAGAATGGCATTGTTGTTCCCACCACAAGGGAGCTGGACTGAGCAAGAATATCTAGCGCTGGATGCTGGACGACAAATAGAGTTTGATCGCGGATGCGTTGAGGTGCTAGATTCGCCCTCTAAAGCGCACCAACGATTGGTTCGCTTTTTGTTTCTATTGATGCAGGCATTCGTAAGCAGTCGAAGACTCGGCGAGGTCTTTTTCGCTCCTCTTCCTATTCGACTGTGGAACGAGAAGTATCGCGAGCCGGACCTGGTCTACCTTGCTTCAGGTCGGAGCGATGTAGGTAATTATCCAGATGGCGCTGACTTGGTCGTCGAAATTGTGAGCGACGCACCTGGCGATCGCAAACGCGACTTGGAAATCAAAGTCAGCGAGTACGAACGGGCTGGAATCTCAGAGTATTGGGTAGTCGATCCCCAACAGGAAATCATATTGGTTCATAGTCTGATCCACGCCAAATACGCTGTCGAATCGTTTACGATCGGACAGATAGCCTATTCCAGAATTTTGGATGGATTTTCTGTAGGAGTCGAGGAGCTGTTAGAGGCAACCAAGCGTTCGTAGTTTTGGTGATTCGCACGCGTTTGGCCTGATGCAACATGAATCGAGGCAACATGACACACGTAGACTTTAAGATAACCGGCGATGAACTCTGGGGAAGGATGAATCGCGCTGTGGAGAAAATACAAAAACGACTCGAGAGGACGGTCGCAACTTTGGCGTCGGCCGACATACCTTTTGCAGTAATAGGAGGGCATGCAGTTCGAGCTTGGGTCGCTCAAGCAGATGAAGCTGCCGTTCGAACCACCCGCGATGTCGATATTTTGATCAATCGCGAGGACCTTCCACGAGCCATCGTTGCGATGGAAAATGCAGGGTTTATTTACAGGGTAGGAAAGGGAATTCCTATTTTTATGGATGGGCCTGATACCAAGGCACGCGATGCAGTGCACTTATTATTCGCAAATGAAAAAGTTCGGCAATCGGACGTCATTCCGACCCCGGGACTGCACGAAACAGAAGCGATTGATTCGATGCGCACACTTAATTTAGAAGCGCTTGTCCGGATGAAACTTAACGTGTTTCGCGATAAGGATAAAATGCATCTTAGAGACATGCTGGACGTTAAACTGATCGATGCCGAGTGGTTGACCAGGCTTCCACACGAGCTGTCTGAACGCTTGAAGCAACTTATCGACAATCCGGAGGGTGGTCTCGAAGGAATGCTGGACGAACCGACGGTTTCGTAATAGATATACGGGGGTGTCGATTCGCTCGACCTCCGGCTACTATTTTTAACCCCTCCGGGGAAAATGCCCAAGATCGTTCGAGTACGCCCCAGTTTACAAACACTCTGTCGACTCGTTTACGACCGGCGTCCAAAGTGAGCAAAACAGTCAAGCTACCGAAATCTGAGCGAGGGCCTCGCTCAGCTACAAAAACGCATCACGGCAGGGACTGCCGTGCCACACTGGCGCGCAGTCGCGATCGAAATCGCGTAGAATGAGATTTATGTCTGAACTTCATACGCCAGAGTTTCTTGCTGCTCGCAATGCCGCCATGGCTAGATTTACGGGGTGGATTGGACACGATGCCCTCGATCCAACTGGCCCGTCAGGCCACGCTTACGGCATGCAGGTAAGTACTCGACTTACTACTTACTACCGTTCGACTCATCGAAAGGGTGCAATGGATATTACACCTCAACAAGTGATCGATTGTCTAGTCGCCGCGGATGTACAAAATTGGGTTCTCATGGGACTGCACGGATATGTTGGGTATCTCCCAATGCCGCGAGCGACGCAAGATGTCGACGTCATGGTCCCCTTTTCTCAAAGAGACAAAGCGGCCAAGGCCATCGCTTCTAAATGGCCGACACTATTACGGCATAATCTGCCCCAGGTGATTCGGTTCCTGGACGGTGGCGATCTCGACCAGGATGGCAAACCAAAGCCTGTCGTCGACTTGATGATGCCGTGGAGCCCGTTTCAGATTACGATCTTAAAGGATCACGTTCGCGTCGATCCGGAGACCGGTCACCGACTTCCTACTATCGAAGCTGCCATTGTTTCGAAATACGCAGCTTATATCTCGCCACACCGAGATTTGGACAAAAAGGCGTTCGACGCCGGTGATTTAGGCCGGCTGTTCAAAGCAAATTGGAAGGACATCGATCGCGAACGACTTTCGGCACTTGCAAGTCAAGTTTGGGAGCATGGAGCCGAAGAAATTATTCAGTTCATGCAGTTTGCGATCGATAACAAACCTTTTCCTGCTTGAAATAAAGGAGTGCGGTCAAGCTACCGAAATCTGAGCGAGGGCCTCGCTCAGCTACAAGAAAGCATCACGGCGGGGACCGCCGTGCCACATTACTTCGTTTATTTCGCCTTTAGAAAGTCAGTCATATCGACTACTTTTTGGTAACCAACGAACCGCGCTTCCTCCGATGCGTCCGGCGCGATCATTACGCCCGTCGGATAGGCTTTCACCGAATAACGTTCGACTAAATCGCGACGTTCGTCGCCGTCTACCTTGACGCAGACGATTCCCGCCGAAGCTTCTACGACGTCTTTTGCCGTGAAGACGTACTGTGTCATCGTCTTGCACGGCCCACACCACGTTGTTTCAAACTTGATGAAACATCGTAGTTTCTTTTCCGCCGCCTCTACGATAGCTTCGTCGGCATCATGGCGGAACTCAAGCGGTTTGGCGGCTTTAGCCGCTTTCTTATCCGCACTGTAGGGGTCGCGAGCCAGTTCGTCTTGTTCGCGCGTCTTTCCCGGATCAAACGCGCTCAGTCGGCCCGCATTCCCGGTCACGTCGTTTAGCTCGAGCCGGTAAGCGGACTCGCCTAGCCAAACATAGTCTCCGATCTTGCGCATGTCCGAACTCTTTGATGGCTGATTTTCTGTTCTCAACTCCCACCAGTCTCCTTCTCCAAAGATGGCGTCATTGTTGGAGTCGCTTAATACCAGCGATGCTTTCTTGTCGCCAATGATCATTTCCCCAGTCTTGAATCCTCGTCGAGAAATCCGTAGGATCTTGGGTTGCTCGGCTGCCGAAGCTACCGCGAGCCATAAGGTAACTGGATAGTCTTCCGTAACCGGATTGTCGACGAGGTATTTGACTTTCAAAGTTGCCGAAAAGTTGGACCAAATATTGCCACGCGATTCGGACGGCTTAGCAACAATGGCTTCCTCGTCGAACTTGCCGTTGGAATCCGAATCGATGTAGAGCTTGGAATACGCTTCGTTTGGTGCGGCACGCGTTACGAGCATCTTGATGGGGATCTGTTTCTCCGCCGGCCACCCTAAAACGACTTCGGTCTCAAGACCGTCAACGCCGAGCGAATCCGCTACCTGCACTGGCGTGAGTTCGAGTCCTTTGCCGGGCGGGGAATAGCGAGGAGCCAATGGCGAGTCGGTTGCTCCAGCCGATAGCAATATTGGAATGAAATCTGGAACGATTTCGCCCACATGAGAGGATTGCTTTGCGGCCTTGTCGTCGGCGGGAACAATCGAATTGGGTTCCTTAAGCGGGCTATCGGTTGCGATTTGCGATCGATCTGTCGCGTTTGGTTGGCATCCAATAGCGAAAGTAAATAGAAGGAGCGTTGCGAGGAATGAGTGTTTTTGCATGTTATATGCTCGGGTTGTTGAAATGGAGATGTTGTGGAAGGTTTCGACTGCACTGACCGTCCGTCGACGGAGCGACGTACCTACGGTAACGCGGGGTCCTTCATCTTGTTTTGCTCGAAACCGCGTTGGCGAAGTAAGCATGAATCGCAGTGGCCGCATGCGTGCCCTAGGTCATCTGGGTCGTAGCATGAAAATGTCTGTGAGTAGTCGACCCCTAGCGACAACCCTAACTGAATGATCTCGGCTTTGGTCATGTCGATCAGGGGCGTGTGTATTCTGAGTTTATTCCCTTCGACGGCTGCCTTGGTAGCCAAATTTGCCATCGTTTCAAAAGCTGCGATGTATTCCGGCCTACAGTCTGGATAGCCGCTATAGTCTAACGCGTTGACGCCGATAAAAATATCCATCGCCCCGAGAACTTCAGCCCAGCCCAACGCATAGGACAGAAAAACCGTATTTCTGGCTGGAACGTAAGTCAGCGGGATTTCCGTTCCTATCTCGGATGCCAACTCATGCTTCGGAACCGTAAGCTTGGTATCCGTGAGCGCGCTGCCGCCGATGGCTCCCAAGTCAATATAGATGACCACGTGTTTTGCGACGCCAGCTTGGTGAGCAATCGCTGTGGCTTTTTTTAGCTCAATCGCATGACGCTGACCGTATCGAAAGCTGATGGCATAAGGCAGGAAGCCGCGATCCTTGCAAATCGCTAAGCAGGTTGCGGAGTCTAGCCCGCCACTTAGAAGCACCACGGCTGGATTGGATTGAGTGGACATTGCTGCTGTCTTTTCTTTGGCTTGGGCATGCCCCTGGCTTTACGCCAGGGGTTATGACCATCTTTTTCTAGAGGTATGGTAAATATCCCCCGAGTAAAACTCGGGGGCATTAGTTCATCAATGCTGGGGTTTAAGATATACTGCCACCATGCCTATTATTCAAATCGATCAACTTGCAAAATCGTATCGCGTCTACCAAAAGAAAGAAGGGCTCCGTGAGGCTTTGCGCGGACTCTGGAAACGCGAGTACAAAGACGTAGACGCGGTCAAGGATATCTCTCTTCGAGTAGAAGCGGGGGAGTTCGTCGCATTCCTCGGACCTAATGGGGCCGGAAAAACCACTACGCTCAAGTTGCTTTCTGGCGTGATTTACCCTACTAGCGGAAACGCAACCGTAATGGGATTTGTTCCCTGGGATCGAAGCCTCGAATATCGGCGACGCTTTGCACTCGTAATGGGTCAAAAAAACCAGCTTTGGTGGGACTTGCCCGCACAAGAATCTTTTCGGCTTCACCAACAGATTTACAAAATCGACTCTGACTCATTCAAGAAGACATTGGATGAGCTTACCAGCTTGCTAACCGTCCAGGAACTTCTCGGACGTCCCGTTCGAGAACTGTCGCTCGGAGAACGCATGAAAATGGAGTTAATCGCGGCCTTGCTCCATCGCCCCGAAGTTCTTTTTCTGGACGAACCTACCATCGGACTGGATGTCATTGCTCAACACAACATCCAGCAGTTCCTGAAATTCTATCAAGCCGAACGCGGCATCACAATTCTCTTGACTAGCCATTACATGAAGGACATCGCAGCCCTTTGCAAACGCGTGGTGGTGATCGCTCAAGGCCAAATTCAATACGACGGTTCCTTGAGCGGGATCGTCGATAGTTTCTCCGGCGACAAGATTATCACTTTGCAACTTGCTGTCGGACAATCCGAGTTGGGGCTGGATCGCTATGGAGAATTGGAAAAAATCGCGATGCCACGTGTCTCCTTTCGGTGCCCTCGAAGCGAAGTTTCGAAGTCGCTCGGCGAGATTTTGAGCAACTACCAAATTGACGATATCGCCGTCGAGGATCCGCCGCTCGAAGAGACGATCGCAAAACTATTCACGCATGTGTCGAAAGACAGTGCGGACGGCAGTGCGGACGGCAATGCGAAGAACGAAGCTTCCAAGGGCAATTCAATGGCTAGCAACAAGCCATGATGGATTCACACTCATTTTCCAACGTGATCTGGGATGCATTCCGAACTCGCTGGATGATACTGCGGATTGCACTCTCGGAAAGGCTCGCCTACCGTGGCGATTTTGTGCTCGGTACACTGATGCGTTTTCTGCCGATCATTACCCAGATTTTTTTGTGGTGGGCAATCTTTCAATCGATCAACCCAGAGGATCCCAATGCAGGACGATTGTCTGGCTACTCGTTTCAAGACATGGTCGCATACTACTTGCTGACTATGGTCGGGCGCGCGTTTTCGTCGATGCCTGGTTTATCATCAAGTATTGCGGTGAAGATTCGCGACGGGGAGATCAAGAAGTTCCTGGTACAGCCGGTGGATTTGATTACCTTTCTTTTTTGGTCGCGGGTGGCCCACAAGATTGCGTACTATACGATCGCAACCCTACCCTTTGCATTAGTTTTCTTCTTGTGTCGTAGTTACTTTACGCTTGGATGGCCGGAACCCTGGACCCTTGCCGCATTCGTGGCATCCTTGTTCCTGAGTTTTGCGTTGGGGTTTTACCTCGAGGCCTGCATCGGTTTGGTCGGTTTTTGGATGCTCGAGGTCTCGTCGCTGTTGTTCGTTTATATGCTGTTTCAGTTTTTCCTGTCCGGGCATATGTTTCCTTTGGACATTTTGCCGGAACCATTTCTATCGATAGTCAATTACTTGCCCATTAAATATCTTGCGTACTTCCCCGCTGCCGTCTTTCTTGGCAAAGTTCAGGGGACTCAACTGGCTATCGATATGGGGATGTTGGTCGGTTGGACGGTTCTATTCTTTGTTATGTCGCAAGTGATCTACCGGCGCGGATTGAGACGATACAGCGGTTACGGCGGATGAGCACGCTGGTTTCGAAACGGACGCGGTTAGAAACGGACGCTGGGTTCGAAACGGACGCTGGCAGCGTCCGCCACGTGGCGGACGCTGCTAGCGTCCGAATTGAACTAATGGACGACGCGACCGGCAACAGTGACCTCGGCTGACATGTCATCGCCAAGCGATGTCTTGACCGTTATCTTCTGCTTGAGCGCACCGTTGTCGTTGGCGTCAATCAATCCCCCAGTGAATGTATACGGGATAACGTGAATCGTCTTCAGTCCCTCGGGTAGTTTGAATTCAAATCGACCATCAACGCAATCGACCCCTGTGATCGCAAACGGTTTTTTGGATCGCACGATAAGCTTGTTTTGAATCGATTTGCCTTTTCCTATATCGCCGAGTGCTACAAAAGTCGGTGAAATGGAGACTGGTGGAATGACGCGAGCGTTGACTGGTAAGGTAAACTGCTCATTCTTTTCATCATTGGTTACGACGATCAACTCGTCGCTCAATTCTCCAACTGGAGTGTTGTCTTTTAGCGTGATATGCAAAACGTAGTTTGTCATGGACCCATTCCTATGGACCGGATCCAGACGTACTTCAATTTGTTCGCTGTTTCCTCGAATGTCCAAGATCTTCCAATCGCGACGTCCTGCGTAGGATATCTTTAGGTCGACGACTTTCTTTGTACCCAACTCGGCGTCTCCAAAACGAACTTCACCCGGCTCAACGACAATGTCCGAACGAATGGTCCCTCCGACGGTTAGCTTCACCTCCGCGTAATACGGACGGTCGATCACCACAGTGATCTCAGCGGTTTTTGTTCCGATGAAAGAACGTGTATTGAATTGTGCGATCACCTCACCCTTTTCCCAGGACTTGAGCGTCTTCTTAGTCAAGACCGGATTGGTGCAGCCGCAACTGCTTCGAATCGATGCAATGTGAACGTCTTCCTCGAAACAGTTTTCAATTACAAACGAATGCTCAGTCTTGGCGTTACGACTTACTGTTCCAAAATGATGGTGTGTTTCTGAAAAGAGCTTTTGCCCCCATTGGTCGGCGTGCGCGAGTGAGTCAGATGTCGATGCGACACAAACCAAGCCAGTGAAAGCAATCAGCAGCCGATGATACCAGAGGAAAGGAATTGAATGCGAAATTCGATAAATCATCCGGACGTTCTCTCGAAGACGGGCAAGATCGACAAAAGGAATTCAACGGGGGAACCCCCCATACTGAGACTGTTTGATCGGCATTCTTGGCGCGTTAGATTCGTTTTGTTTGTTAAAAACAGAACTTAAAGACTACCTAGAGTTCCGGAAGCCCCAGCCCTACCACTTTCCGAAGCGGTATGATGTTCTCACGCGGTAGTTGCGGGGGAGTTACTAGCGCTGTATCCAGCTTAAGAGTTGGGGTTCTTGCGTAGCGGAAGCCGCGTAGGCTTTCGGCGACTTCGAGAGGTAAATCTCAGTGGATTCGTCCTAACCACCGAAACTCTTGGCGAGTTCCGCTACCCCCCAATTTAGCATGGAAGAAGCACTAGTTACATTTGCCTCAATGAACCACGCCCATCGCTTTGCTCTGGGCATGCCACACGTTGGTTTTTGTGGCTGAGCGAGGCCCTCGCTCAGGATTTGTAGGTAGTAACAAAGCGAGCGAAGGGCCTCGCCGTCCACAACAACTAAAACGTAGAGTCTAGTCCAAGAAAATTTCATGATTTTGAAACCGATTTCTTCTGTGCCATCCATTCGAGTTCGCAAGCTAAATCAATGGCCCATCGATCCATCCCGACAGTTCGTTCTCTATTGGATGACGGCCTATCGTCGAACCAATTCCAATTTCGCATTGCAGAGAGCTGTTGAGCTAGCGAATCAGCTTCACAAACCACTAGTCGTGTTCGAAGCTATTCGTCTGAATTACCGGTGGGCCAGCGATCGATTTCATCAGTTCATGCTCGACGGAATGGCGGATAATGCCGCTGCTATGCAATCTACCAACGCACAGTACTATGCCTATGTTGAGACCGTTTCCAATGAAGGCAAGGGCTTATTAGAAGCTCTAGCGCAATGTGCCAACGTCATTGTGACAGACGATTACCCTTGCTTTTTCCATCCCGCACTTTATGAGCGAATTGCGAGCAAATGGAATTGCGCGATCGAATTGGTCGACAGCAACACCATTGTGCCAATGCGCTGTACGGACAGAACCTTTACGGTTGCACATTCCTATCGCCGTTTTATGCAAAAGGAACTCGTTCAGGGAATGCCAGATTTTCCGGACAAGAACCCCCTGGAGAATCTATCGGGTCCCAAGCTCGCAACGCTGCCCGCGAAGATCGTTGGTAGCTGGCCCGTTTGGAACGCCAACAAAGCCTTGAAAGAATTGAAGTCGATTTCGCTGAGTTCTATTTCGATCGACCATTCCGTGTTGCCCAGTCGCGAACGGGGTGGACCAAATCAAGCGGGTAATATCCTGAACCGGTTTATTGAAGAAAGGTTAGAGTCCTATTCGGAGGCTCGGAATGAACCAGAACAAGAGGGTTCTAGCCGGCTCTCGCCATACTTGCACTTCGGTCATATCAGCCCGCATGAAATTTTTGAGAGAGTTGCGAGGGCTACGAAGTGGTCGCCAAAAAAAACAGGTAAACCGAATGGCAAGATGGATGGATTTTGGAACATGGGGTCAAATGCGGAAGCGTTCATGGACCAATTGATGACTTGGCGAGAAATCGGATTCAATATGTGTTGGCGAGAGCGCAACTACGATCGCTTCGAGTCCTTACCCGGTTGGGCGCAGAAGACCCTTGACCAGCATGCAACGGATGAGAGACCTGTAACTTATGATCTCGATGCGTTCGAGAACGCGATGACGCACGATCCTCTTTGGAATGCAGCGCAAACGCAGCTTGTTCGGGAAGGACGCATTCATAACTACCTTCGCATGCTATGGGGAAAAAAAATCTTGCACTGGTCGAAATCGCCGCGTGAGGCCCTGCGCATCTTAATCGAACTCAATAACAAGTATGCTTTGGATGGTCGCGATCCAAATTCCTACAGCGGTATCTTTTGGGTTTTAGGGCGATACGACCGAGCCTGGGGACCGGAGCGTCCCATCTTTGGCAAGATTCGATACATGACTAGCGAATCGACTCAAAACAAATACCACGTAAAGCAATATCTCAGAAAATACTCTTAGGCGAGGGGCAGTTAGAAATCTACCTATAAACTGTGTGGCACGCTCTGAGGTACGAAGGGCGTGGTGAATCGCTAGAGTCATTTGCCACACTTCCCACGCCCATCGCTAATCGCTTTAGGCGTGCCACACGGTGGCCAGGCCTGGTAGTCTTCTGTCTGCCGCTCGCCTTAGCATCGTTTAGGAAATTTTCTAACGTGGCATAGGCTTCCAGCCGGTGAATGGAAGACCGCAGGTGGGAAGCCTACGCCACGTATTTTTCGAAAGATTCTTAATCCTTCGAATGCCTACTCCACCACGCCGCCAGTAGGGATCCGGTAACATTCATCAAAGGTCCAAAAAGTGCTGGGGCAACGGCAGCAGTGGTCTTTTGAATTACGGAAGTTGCGAGGAATGCCGCCATGCCTCCGTTCTGCAATCCAACTTCGATCGAGATGGTCCGCGAATCTATTTCATTGCAACCTAGCAACCTGCCGCCCCAGTATCCTAACAGAAAGCCTAAGTTGTTATGAAGTAAAACGGCCAATACCAAGGCGAAGCCGGCCACTTGAATCGCATTGGCTGAGTTGGCCGTGATAATGCCACAGACTAAACAGATGGCAAGAATGGAAAGCATTGTTAATAGCGCTTCTGCACGTTTTGTCGCCATGTGGTATCGCGTTAGAATTGCATTGAGCACCAATCCCGCGACAACCGGCACAAAGACAGTCATGAAAATACTCCACATCATTTCGAAATAGTTGATGGAGACGGACTCGCCAGCCAATAGATACAGCATGAGCGGCGTCATGACAGGTGCAGCTAGGGTCGTGCACGCGGTTATCGTTACGGACAATGCGACGTTCCCTTTGGCGAGATAGGTAATAACGTTGGACGATACGCCACCAGGACAAGAACCTACGAGGATGACTCCCAAAGCAATTTCTGGTGGCAACTTTAATAGTGTCGAGACTGACCAACCGACTAGCGGCATGCACGAAAATTGGAGTAGGAAACCAATTGCAACGGGCTTTGGCGTTCGCAAGATGCGAGCGAAATCTTGAAAGGTCAGCATTGCTCCCATCCCAAACATGGCGATCTGGATCAAGTAGGAAAGTATGGCAACACCCTTGATCGGACCTAGCTCTAAGAAAGTCTTGGGATACAAAAATCCCACGACAACAAAACAAATCACCCAAGTTGTAAACGAGTAAGTCCGCATTTTGGAATGAAGAGCTACTGACAAGGCTGCAAGGCAAGTCGCAGTCGCTCCAATTGCTGATGCAAGTTGGACGCTCGAATCATACCGAAATAGTACGAATGACAACGAGATTGCAGCTAGTGAAATTACCAAGATCGATAGGAAGATTTTGTCGAATTTGCCCGCGGGGCGATCCAAATCTGGACGGGCTGCTACCGCGGGCGGAACAGCGGTTTCTGATTGGGGCAAATGAGGACGTTCAGATGAAAGTTGCATGAAGACTGTTTGGGTCAGCGTTGAAAAAAGGAACGCAGAAAACTGATTCTAACCTATGCAAGCGTCGGAGCGCGAGTCGCGGAGCGCGAGTCGCAGAGCGACTTCGCCCACGTTGGCACGAATATTGCATAATCTGAGGTCCGCAAAGTGAAAAGTTCTGTCACTTTGACAGAGACTTGCAAAAAACTAGACCGCATTTTACAAGGAATCAACGATTATGGTTCACTTCCGATTTCCTATTCGTCAGCTTCCCGTGTCGCTCCAAGATTTCGCAACGGATGTAGAGTCGATTGTCGATCAGGTCTTCAATCAAGGGGATTGCAAGGGCGAGAAATCTGAATCCGCTACTGGTAACAAATCCTTCCGCCCGTCGGTAGACCTCTACGAATCCGAGCAAAGGTTCGATCTATACATGGATTTGCCCGGCGTGAAGGCGGATGCCGTCAAAATCGAAATGCTCGATGAGCGGCTCATCGTCAGTGGTAGTCGTGCCGCACCCTTGCAGGAAGAAGGATCCTCCGCTCACCGTATTGAACGGAGCCAGGGAGCATTTTCGCGTTCCATTCAGTTGCCTAAACAATTGGACGTCGAGAATATTGATGCGCGTTTTGATAACGGCGTCTTGCACGTTGTGATGCCCAAGCAACCAAAGCCCGTTGCGAGAACCATTGAAGTTAAGACCATTCGTTCACCTGAAGTCTGATAATCCTTGCCGGAGAATTCGTTTTGTTAAAGAAAGAAGCGGGGACCGTTTGCTCCCCGCTTCTTTGGTTTTATCGAAAAAACATGCAAATTACTTTGCCGATGTCTTAGACTTGGTGGCTCCGGACTTTGCCTTAACGTCCTTGATCACCTTCACCGCTACTGGTTTTGGTGGATGGCGAAGGGCTGCTTGTGCTGCGGCCAATCTCGCAATCGGCACTCGGAACGGACTGCAACTGACGTAGTCCAGACCGATGATATGGCAGAACTCGACCGACGATGGGTCACCACCGTGCTCGCCGCAAATTCCAATCTTAAGATCTGATTTCGTCGAACGCCCCTTATCCACGCCGATTTTCATGAGCTGGCCAACGCCCGTTCGGTCGATCGATGCAAATGGATTCGCTTTGATGATTTCCAAACCTTGGTAGGCTGGCAGGAATGATCCAGAATCGTCTCGGCTCATGCCCAAGCAAGTTTGGGTTAAGTCATTGGTGCCGAAGGAGAAAAATTCTGCCGATTCGGCAATTTCGTCCGCGGTCAAAGCGCCCCGTGGCACTTCGATCATCGTTCCGACTGTGTAGGCGAATTTCTTGCCGGTCGCCTTCATGACTTCGCCAGCCACTCGGTGAACGATGTCCATTTGTAGGTCGAGCTCTTTCTTGAATCCGACCAAGGGTACCATCACTTCTGGCTTGACCTTGATTCCTTCTTTGAGAACGACGGCGGCGGCTTGGAAAATCGCGCGAGCTTGCATCTCGGTGATTTCAGGACGCAAAATCCCAAGACGGCAACCACGGAAACCGAGCATCGGATTGAATTCGTGCAGCTCGGAAACCAATCTAGCAACCTCAGTAACCGTAGTGCCGAGTTGCTTTGCAACTTCTTCCTGTCCCTTCTTGTTGTCGTGCTGCGGCAAAAACTCGTGCAATGGCGGATCGAGCAACCGGATGCAACCAGGCAATCCGTTCAAGGCACGGAAGATGCCTTCGAAGTCTTTTTGCTGATAAGGAAGCAACGTTGCCAATGCCTTCTTTCGGTCGTCTTCTGCTTTCGCCAAGATCATTTGGCGAACCGCAATGATTCGATCCCCTTCGAAGAACATGTGTTCGGTTCGGCAGAGTCCAATTCCTTCAGCGCCGAACGCGATCGCGTTGACCACCTGATCTGGTTGGTCGGCGTTGGTTCGAAGTCCAAGCGTACGGTATTTGTCGGCGAGCTTCATCAAGAAGTCGTAGTATTGGAATACTTTGCTATCCTTGGGTTTCATCGTCTTGTTGATCAAGACTTGTTTGAGTTCGCTGTCCGCAGTTGCAATCTTGCCGTGGAATACTTCCCCGGTCGTACCATTGATACTGATTTGGTCCCCTTCCTTGAGCGTGACCCCTTTGCACTTCAGCGTACCCTTGTGGTAATCGATTTCGATATCGCCGGCGCCGGCAACGCAAACTTTACCCATTTGTCTTGCGACCAGTGCGGCGTGGCTGGAAACACCGCCGCGAGCTGTGAGGATACCGTCCGAAGCGATCATGCCTCGAAGATCTTCCGGGCTAGTTTCGATACGGGCCAAAACGACACTGAGTCCCTTAGCTGCCAATTCTTCAGCTTTTCCCGCGGTGAATACCACGGAACCAGAAGCTGCACCTGGGCCGGCTGGGAGTCCGACGGCCATCAATCGGCCTTCTTTTCCAGCACTTGCGTAAGCTTCTGTATCGAAGATCGGCTGAAGCAGTTGATTGAGTGCTTCCGGATCGCCAGATTTGATCGCATGCTCTGGGGTCATGAGCTTTTCTTTGACCATGTCGTGAGCGATCTTGACATACGCCAACGCGGTTCGCTTTCCATTTCGAGTCTGAAGCATGTAAAGCTTCTTTTTCTCAATCGTGAACTCGAAGTCTTGAACGTCGCCGAAATTCTTTTCGAGAGTTTTACGGACGTCGTTCAATTCTTTGTGTGCGGCTCCGATCGTTTTGTC
>JBBRJI010000030.1:0-16438 GCA_038219625.1 Pirellulales bacterium
GTCTCCACCAAGGAGATTATCCGGTTTCGCACACACCCCCCCTCGGGCTCACCAGGGCTCCCCAGGGAGGGCAGAGTGAAGCGAGGGGGAGGGCGAAGTGCGAAGTGCGAGAAACGTTTGTATAAATCAATTCACCCTCCCCGGCCGTTGGCCGACCCTCCCGGAGGGAGGGTGGCTCTCCGAGCGATAAATCACGCGAAGACCGAAGTGCCACAATAGGGTATATTCGCACTGCGAGGACGGATTAATGGCTCGCACGTCTTGCTTTACTACTGTTACTATCGAGCGTTATTCATGTCGGAAACTACTGTTGCCAACCCCTTGCCGGCCGTAACAAAACACCTCTATATCGAGACCGTCGGCTGTCAAATGAACGTTCTTGACAGCGAAATGGTCGTGGCAGCCCTACGCAAGTCGGGATACGGAATTACAAAAAATGCAGCAGATGCAGATGCGATTCTTTTCAACACCTGCTCGGTTCGCGAACACGCCGAGGAAAAAGCTTACAACAATCTTTTCCACCTCAAACAGCTAAAGCTAGCAAACCCGGAAAAGATCATCGGTGTCATGGGCTGCATGGCCCAAAAAGACCAAAAGGCGATCTTCGATCGTGTGCCTTTTGTGGACTTGGTGGTAGGCCCAGGCCAATTGCATCGAATCCCTGAAATGATCGCCAACGCTCAAGCGGGTGAAAAACAACAACTGGCTGTCAGCCTTTCGCGTCGCGACGGCAACGTGGACGATATCAAGCGATCGCACGAGACTTTCGATCCATTACGCGACCCGGAAATGCGTCCGACACCATTTCAAGCGTATCTTCGCATCCAAATTGGCTGCGACAAGTTTTGTACTTACTGTATCGTGCCCATGACCCGCGGACCAGAACAAGGCCGTGCACCAGCCCAAATCCTAGCCGAAGCCCAAGTGCTAGCGGATCAAGGTTGCAAAGAAATCGTATTGCTTGGACAAACGGTCAATTCTTACAAGCATACACAAGGGGACAAGACAACTCGGCTCGCCGACTTATTGCGATCACTCCACGCAATCGATGGCATAGAGCGGATCAAGTTCGTTACCAATTATCCCAAGGACATGACTCGCGAGCTTTTGGAAACCGTGCGCGACTTGCCAAAGTGCTCACCCTATTTGCACGTGCCAGCGCAAAGCGGCAGCGATAACATTCTCAAAAGGATGAAGCGAGGATACACAACAGCAGACTACTACGCCATGATGGATCGAATTAATGAAATCATTCCGAACGCGGCTGTTTCAAGCGACTTCATCGTTGGCTTTTGCGGTGAAACGGAAGAAGAGTTTCAAATGACGATCGAATTGGTCCGACGTTGCCGATTCAAGAACAGTTTCATTTTTCAATACAGCGTCCGTCCTGGTACCAAAGGAGCGGAAATCTACGAGGATGACATTCCGGAAGAAGTGAAGCATCGTCGGAATCAGGAACTGCTAGAAGTTCAAAACCAAATCTGTCTTGATGAGAACATGAAGTTCCTCGGTCAGAGCGTTCCGATCCTGGTTGAGGGGCCGAGCAAATGGTCGGTAAGGAAGGGTCAAACTGGAGACTTGCGTCAGATGACCGGACGCACGCATTGCGATCGGATTGTCGTATGGGAAGGCAATATTCGGCAAGCTGGTCAAATCTTGCCGGTGCATATTGACGACGTTTTTGCATTCACCCTGTTTGGCACGGTGGAGACTAAAGAGATCGTGCCGGATTTAGTGCATATTAAAATGTAGATAGTGGAGCAACCTGGAATTGTTATGTCATGCACGAATGGTTTGCCATTCGGTGCTTTTCCGCATGCGTCTAGCATCACGCCCAATGGCACCCACTTTGTAAATTTTGAGCCTCAATGCGCTAGCATGAGGGCCGGATTTGCAGTGTGATTACTAGCCTACTAGCCCGCAAGCTAGCGCGTTGCGACTCAGGTGAGTGCCATTTGGCTTCACGCCAAGGGTGACCATCTATTTCTAGAGGTATGGTAACTATCCCCCGAGTAAAACTCGGGGGCATTTCACCGCCCTTTGGTGATGGAGCATTTCTCGATTACGGCACTAGCTTGGGGCTTTAGGAGCGAGGTGCTCACTACTTGTCGTTGGCGGTAACCACGACGTTGTCTATGTAGAATTCTGCGTCGGTCGAATTGCCGAAGAGACCAGGGCTGCCGATCGTGTTTGGCAGCAGGTCCTCGCCTTCGATCGTCCATGCTTCTGGTTCCGCTTCGCCGGTCTTCCATACCTTGCCGCGTAGAATTGCCTTTCCATCCTTGTTTTCACTTCTAAGCTTCATTGTGTACCAAGTGTTTGCTTGCCATTCAAAAGGGATGGTCTTTGCAAAGCGTTGCTCTTGCAGCGAAACCCAGGAGCGGATTTGGAGCTTTTGGGCTCCTTCGAGAGAGAGGGTGTAGCGTTGGTTGACCACCCCCATGTCAGGAAGTTTGGTGGTTGGGACTTTGTTCTTCATATCAGTGCCATAGACTTCCGCTTGTACGGTGTAGTCGTGAACGGCCGGCTTGCCCATAAACGCTTGGCTCCGAGTACCTTTTGGAATGGTGCTGATCTTTACTAACCCGTTGCCGCCGGTCGGCAATTCGATTGGTTGGTGTCGGTAGGCAGCCCCAATCCAAAATAACGGGACCTTCTTGTCCTCGAAATCGTATTTCCAAGGAAATGCTGCGATGACCCGGCCTCGCGCGATACTCTTCATTTCGCCCGAAGTTGAGGTAAGAAATACCCCCGTGCCGGCGGTCTCGGCTGGTGCAGTGTAGAGCATATCGTCGCTGACTGTTCCGCCTCCATCGACTGAAATTTTGGTGTCGGTCAAATTGGTCAAATATTGGCCGGCAGCGTTGTACGCACGAACTTGCAATTTGGCTTTTTGTCCTGGCGAAAGCAACATTTCGACTGGGCAGAGTTGAATGTGGGCGACTTTCCGATCGGACAAAGCGTCTTCCGCGAGTTGCTTGGGCATCGGGTCCGCGTCGACTTTGACTTCTTTCTTTCCGATGCAAAACAGGGCCTTGTTCGTTGGCAGGTACAGTCGACCATTTGCAATTGCAAACGAGCCAAAAACTTCACTTCCGTCGTTGAGTCGTGTTTGACCTAGGACCTCCAAACCGGTTTCGGTTGGTTTCAGCGTGTATATTTTGCCCGTGTTTTCGCCAATGTAAATCTTCCCTTCCGAAACAACGGGCGAGCCGAACATAATTCGGCCGAGCTTTTTCTCGACTTCGATTGCCCCTGTTTTTGCGTTGATGCCAAACATCGTTCCCCCGTCGTCGACAAAGTAGACGCGTTCGCCGACTTTGACTGGCGAACTTCGGGAGATAGTCTTTGCAGGAATCTTCCAAAGCAATTTGTCCTCAGGAATATCACCTGTTGTATTCCCATCGAATGCGAAGATTGCACCGAGGGTGGTGCGATCTGATTCGTTTTGTTCCCCCTGCCCACAATAGACAATTCCATTCTCAATCAGGGGTGTAACGTTGATACCGCGAGGAGACGCTTGGTATTTCCAGATGACCTTTCAAGTTCGAGGCTGCAACGCGTAAATGGCTCCATCGGCTGCACCGACGACCATAGCTGCTTGTCCGTTTAGCACCGTGAAGACGGGGGTACTGTAAGTGGTATCTTCTGGCCTTGGTCGGGTGCTCATCATCCAAATCGGAGCGCCCGTCCGCTTGTCCATGGCCATGATTCGGTGGGCGGGCAACGCCGTGTGATCCCAGCCGGTCATTACTCCAGAGACGATTAGGGTATCTTCGAAGATGGCTGGGAAATTGGTTCGGCCACCATAAGTCGACAGCATACCGTATTCCTCGAGCATGGACTTTTCCCAAAGGATCTTGCCCGTTTTCCCTTCCAAACACTGCAAAATGCAACCCAGGCCGAGCATGTACACATTGTCTGACTCGGGATCGCCAACCAGACTCGCCCAGCCGATTCGCTCAGAAGGGGCATCGGACAAAAAGATGTTGTGAATGCTTTCCCAAATGAGATCGCCCGTTTCGGCATTCACGCAGACCGTCTTTTCCGCTTCTTTGGTCGTCTCGGGTTCGGACCGGCAAATCGTGTAAAGTCGTCCGTTCATCACGATCGGCGTAGCGCGGGTTGCAAACCCTTCTTTCCGCCAAAGGAGATTCTCGCCATCTGCTTTAAAGGTGTCTGGAAGTCCTTTTTCTAATGATTGACCGTTCTGCATTGGCCCTCGCCAATGGTACCAATCTGTTGGTTTTCCCTTGTTCCCCGTCAAACTTGCGTCTTTGGCATCGTCAGCAGTAACTACTCCACTGGCAAAGCATAACGAGGCGAGCATCAAGTTAGAACGAAACGAAAATCGGCATGCAAGCCGAGCAGTTTTAAGTGGAACGAGCATGATGGCATTTTTTATGAAAGGGGAGGGATTTAACTTGGATAGGACTTTTAATATACCAAAAAGTCCATGGGTCGAAACAACGAGAGAAGATTGTCTTTGCGTTGTCGCGCACTTTCCATGTTCATGGAAAAGCCGAGGGGAACGGAGTTGGGACGCCCACGTAGTAGTACGCCAAAACGCATCCGTCGGGGGCAAGCCCCGAACGGATGGGCCAACGATAATGACTAACTCGATTGTTGTTCGGAACAAAAATGACAAGATATAAATCAGAAAGAAATGGTGAAACTGCTATTTGCCACACAGCCCGGGCAGGGCCTGCAAAACAGTGGGTTGCGAGGCGGAGCCTCACAACCACAACCACAACCACAACCACAACCAGATCCACAACCATAACCAGATCCATCCGAGCGAGGGACTCGCTCGGTCACGTGCGAAAATTGCCTAATTTTCTTTTGCAGTC
Source organism: Pirellulales bacterium (assembly GCA_038219625.1). Taxonomy (GTDB): domain Bacteria; phylum Planctomycetota; class Planctomycetia; order Pirellulales; family Pirellulaceae; genus JBKCUI01. The sequence continues at coordinate 4,851 of JBBRJI010000030.1, forward strand.
ATTAGTGTTTCGTGGAACTGCTATTCGCGCAACAAGTGGAATTTTCGTATTGTCGAGTTTGAATCCCCCAAATTAACATTTTCCGGATGGCGTGATTTCAAGATGGCCCGTGTATTTTGCATAGCAAACCAGAAAGGTGGCGTCGGCAAAACGACGACGGCCATCAATTTGGCTTGGGCCATGGCAAAGTCAGCCAATAAAACACTCGTGGTGGACTTGGATCCACAATGCAATGCAACCAGCGGTCTTGGTCATCAACCTGCCGACCGACACCCACTGCTCATCGATTCCCCGATTCGAGAGAGTATTCTACAAACCACGCAGCCAAACCTTTTCTTGATGCCCGGTTGCCGATCCTTTCAAGACGTCGATCGCCTTGAGAAAGGGGAACTGTCGCAAGGAGCGTTGCTCAAGCAACATTTGGAGGCCGGAATGGGTGGATACGATGCTGTGTTCATCGATTGCCCACCGTCCCTCGGGGAACTAACTCAAGCAGCACTAGCGTCGAGCACCGAAGTGCTTATGCCTATCCAGTGCGAGTATTATGCGATGGAAGGCTTGACGCAAATGATTCACGTCATCCGAGACGTGATGGAGAAACATCCCGGCCGACTCACATTCGGTGGAATCTTGTTGACGATGTACGACCCTCGATTCGAGCTAACCCACGAAGTGGATAGCGAAGTGAGGGAGTTTTTTGGTGATATTGTTTTTGATACCGTGATCCCCCGTGACATTGCGATCAGCGAGGCACCCAGCCATGGGCAAAGTGTCTTAGCCTATTCGCCGCGATCGCGAGGGACTCGGGCATACATTGAACTTTGCATGGAGGTATTGGAACGTGACTAAAGATCGACGACTTGGGCGTGGTTTGGCTGCCTTGCTTGGAACTCAAATCGAAGAGGGATCCACAGAAAACGCAAATACTCAAGGAAATGTGGATAGCTCTCCGGGCACTTCTGTAGAATCGCAGACTTCGCCAGAAAACCAGATAAGCCGGAGCGAGACCATTCGGTCCCTCGCCAACGAAACACGTAGCCGGATTACCCCTACGCGTTCCAGCCTTTCGCCGGTCGTCGTTCCGATCGCTAGCACCCACCCAAACGCATCCTCCACCACGACGCTCGACATCCAAATCGGTTTGATCGATGCCAATCCTTTTCAGCCAAGGCGTCAATTCAATCCGACGGAAATTGAGTCCCTCGCCGAATCGCTCAAAGAGCATAAGCAACTGCAGCCAATCTTGGTCCGTCGTTTCGGCGAGCGTTACCAATTGATTAGCGGGGAACGACGCTTGCGAGCCACTGTTGTTGCGGGACTCCCAACGATCCGAGCGGAAGTTCGTGAGGCTGACGATCGGCTCGTAGCTGAGCTCTCTATCATCGAAAACTTGCAACGCAAAGACCTGAACGCAATCGAAAAAGCCCTCTCCTTCAAGCGGTACATCACCGAGCATAAATGCACGCAAGATGAGCTTGCACAACGACTCAAAATCGATCGCAGCACGATTGCCAATATGATGCGGCTGCTCGAACTCCCAGACACAGTTACCGATGCGGTTCAACGGGACGAAGTTTCGGCTGGACACGCCAAGGCCTTGCTCAGCTTAGGCAGCATTCGAGAACAAGTAAGCTTCTTAAAGAAGATCCGGGAAGAGGGTTGGAGTGTTCGAGAAACAGAATCGCGAGTTGCCGAAGCAATTGCTGCCGCGGCCGATTCGGAAGAAGGCTACCTAGGTGCGCTACCCAGACGCAAAGCCACGAAATCCGATTTGCTCTCGGCCCTCGAAAACGAGATGAAAATGAATCTCGGTACGAGAGTTGACATAAGCCAAACGAGCCGAGGTCGCGGTCGAATCACCATTCACTTCACCAGCATCGAAGAGTTCGATCGCCTCAAGAGTATGCTAGCAAACGACCAAAAAAGGAAGGCTGCATAGCTGGCTACCATGATGACTGAACTACCGTTGCGTTGGATCCTGTGGGTGCTCGTGTTTTTTCTCACGATGCGATGCTTGATTTCGATGTCGATCCTGCTCCGGGACCGATTGCAAGGGCTGTTGATCGAACATGTCAAAAAGCAGCAGATCGAATCTAAAAAACGGCAAAGGATCATGGAACTTCGGGAGAAGATCCGAATCAAAAAGGCGAATGCAGCAGAGGCAGACATCTCAGAAAGGCGGGCTGCGTAGAAGGCATGGGTATTTGGCCGCCGCGATTTTTATGATGTTGAGTGCTTTTCCAGAACGTCAATAGCTTGCGATAGCCCGCGTGCCGGTTTCATTCTTGTCACAATTTGGCTGCACCGATTCTTCATGGGCTCGGATTCAATCATCGTTTTGAGTTTGCTAGCTAACGCGTTTCGCGTGAAATTCCGTGGCTTAAGACAATCGCCGACCCCCTGTTCCACTATTCGCATAGCATTGTCAAATTGATCATGGGCCTGCGGGCGGATTAGCTGTGGGATCCCGGCGGCCATGGCTTGCGAAGCAGTGCCAATACCTCCATGGTGCACCAAAGCAGAACAGTGTGGCAACAATAAACTTAAAGGAGCAAACGGTACATGCAGAATGGATTTTGGCAGTGCTTGCGGTATCTGTTCTTGAAACCGAGTTAGAAAAATCGCTCGGCGACCAATCTGCTGGCATGCCTCTATTGCCGTTCGAAAGAAATTATTTCCGAAGAGGTTGGCGGAACCCGGCGTGAATGCGATTGGGGCTGAGCCGCTCTTCAAAAACGTTTCCAGAACTTCTTGTGACTCGGAGAGAAAAGTGCTCTGATGGCTATCGCGTTCGTCCCAAAGCGGGAAATCAACCTGCGTACACGGACCAGGCCAGTCGGTTTGTGGTGAGCAAAACCAGTCCGGGAATAGGCAGAGCAATTGCGTTTTCGAATGCCACCACTGCATCAAGTGGTTCACGGGTTTCAAGCCTAACTCTGCTCGATTCCGATTTAGGCTAGGAAGTACGACTGGGTCAATCACTAAGGATTGAGCGAGTTGATAGATACGTTGCTGTAGCCAATTAGGACCAAAGAGCCCAGGCATTCGAGGTGGGCGTATTCGGCTCCACAACATGGCTGGCTGCAAATGAACGGTAACGACAGTGACCCCTAACTTATCCTGAGCGTTGAGGGCACCGAACCCAAAACAGTTCGACAAAACGATCGTTCGATGCTTTGCGGATTCCTGCTGTACGATTTCGAACTGTGGTCGCACGGTCGGTTCGATCATATTCCGATACAGGTATGGAAAGGATCGAAAGGGGTGCCAAAGATCGGGACTTTGGATTCCGGAATGGAAAGCATCCTTCGAACCGAGTTCAATAAAATCAAGGCCGAATCGCTCGGCCAGTCCGGCGAAGTATCCGTTGGTAGAAAGCGTGACGGAGTGCCCACGACGTTTCAACTCCAACGCCAAGCCGACAAAAGGATGAACGTCCCCCGCGCTCCCCAGGGGCATGACTAAGTAGTGCATGGATGGATCAACCGGAGGAGTGGAGAGTTGAAGGTTGAAGGATTGGAGATCAGGATATACAAAGTTCGAATCAATAGTGTAGCGTGCTTTGTTTAACCCAGGTTAAACGGGGTTAAACGCAACGCCGTGAAGGATATTGAGGCCGTATCGACAGTGCAAAGTCACTCTCGGCAAGAGTGACCTACCGTAGGTCGCACCTGCCGGGTGCGACTATTGGAGTCTAGACTAACTTATCCCAATGATTTCGTTGACGGAAATGCTTCACGGCGTTGGGTTAAACGGGGTTAAGGCGAGGTGCAGTTTGAAATCCACCTATAAACTGGGTGGCACGCTCTAAGGTACGAAGGGCGTGGTGAATCGCTAGAGTCATTTGCCACACTTCCCACGCCCATCGCTAATCGCGCTAATCGCTTTGGGCGTGCCACACGGTGGCCTGGCGTGGTAGTCTTCTGTCTGCCGCTCGCTTAACCTGGATTAAACGAGCTCGCGATCATGTGACGAACTCTTTCAATCGATGGGCGCTTTCAGTTGGGGCCGGCGTGTCAACGGAACTAGATCGGCGGCCACGAAGCTGCGAGGCAGTGGCATTTCTCGCGATTCGATGGAATAGAGAATTCGATTGCTTGATTTCTCAAATCGCATCTCCTTGATCGTTCCCAAACCCGGTTCGTTTTCGTGAAAGTGCGATAGGATTTCCACGTGATCTCCCACCGAGAATCCTTCGTCATCGACGCGACGCCACATGGTTGGCTTAACGCGTACGGTTTGCTCGCCATATTGCAAACGATAGTACTCACCATCGAAACCGTGACGACGAAAAACGCGAGTGCTTGGAATCCACGCTTCGACCAACGCCACGTCTTCGGGATGTATCCATTCCACGCCATCCTGTGGCCACACCAAGTAGGCTCCGCAGTCTGGCATTTGCGGCCAAATAGTCATTTCAATTCACCTTGTTACACGATTGGGTTACTTGCCTTCGACATTTTTCAATCTCTATCGATTGTATTATTCCCGAAGGAAAACTCCACAGTTAAAAAAAACGGGAGGGCGAGACGGGCGAGGCCACCCCTGTAAACATGTTTTCATCGACTTTGCCCAACCAATTCATTGCTCGGGAGGGTGAGGCTCCTGCCGAACCACGCACTAGCGTAGGCTCGGATGCTGGCAGCATCCGCCACGACCGCGTTGGTTCTTATGACTTCGGCTTCGCACTAAAAATCGAATGCGGTAATCGCAATTGCAAGCGTTTGATTGTAAGTTATGTGTGAAAGAACTTTCCTTGGAAACAGGCTCTGCCCCTCTAGACATTTGACGTTCGATTTATGCAAAACAAACGACTTGGCAATTCCGACATGTTTCTTTCCCCGTTGGGAATTGGCGCTTGGGCAATCGGCGGTGCCGGATGGGCTTTTTCATGGAGCGCACAGGACGATGGCGATTCGGTAAAAGCGATTCATGCCGCCTTGGATGCTGGTATGAATTGGATCGATACGGCCGCTGTTTACGGTCTCGGGCATTCCGAAGAAGTGGTCGCTCAAGCCCTAAAAACCTATTCTGGTAAGCGTCCGTTTGTGTTCACGAAATGCGGTCGCAATTGGAATCAAGCACGTCAGATTCAGAAGGACTTGAGAGCTGCTTCCATTCGTCAAGAATGTGAGGACAGTCTGCGGCGTTTGCAAGTCGACACGATCGATTTGTACCAGATCCATTGGCCGGAGCCGGACGAGTCCGTAGAAGAGGGCTGGCGGACGTTGGCGGCACTTCAACAAGAAGGAAAAGTGCGGTGGATTGGTGTCTCCAATTTCAACGTTCAACAGTTGAAGCGTGTGCAATCGATCGCTCCCGTGACTTCGCTTCAACCACCCTTTTCACTCTTGCGACCGGAAGTTGAGCAAGAGGTCTTGCCATTTGTGGCTGAACACCAGATCGGTGTACTGGCTTACTCGCCGATGGGCTCTGGATTGCTCACAGGGTCCATGACGCAGGAACGTGTTGCAAATCTACCGCCGGATGACTGGCGGGTTCGTAACCCCCATTTTCAAGAACCGTTGCTCTCACGCAATTTGAAGATTGCCGACAAACTTAACATCATCGGCAGTCGGCACGGGCGAACGGCAGGTGAAGTTTCGTTGGCTTGGGTTCTGCATCATCCTGCCATCACTGCAGCCATAGTTGGTATTCGGACCCCGGACCAAGTCGCAGGCATTCGTGGAGCGTTGGAATTTCGATTGGACGAATCGGAATTCGGGGAGATAGAGGGCTTTCGAAAAGCCATCTAACCAGTTAAGGATCACCCGATCAATAACTATTCGATTGTCCCGTAGCGGAATTCGCCAAGACTTTCGGAATGAGCGGGCACCAAAACTCTTGGCGAGTTTCGCTACGACAATAAATGATCGAACGGTCCTAAGTGGCTGAGCGAGGCCCTCGCTCAGGCAATCCGGTAACCGAACGAGCGAAGGGCCTCGCTCATCCACATTGTGTGCCACGCGTGTTGACCTCTCGCTTTGCCACCATAAATTGTCGCCTTTTGCTCTGCAAAAGTGCGTTAACGCGGCGCCCTTTCGCAGAGCGAAAGGCGACATTTACGACTCATCGTCGTTGCGTAGCCGAACCAGGACCGAATAGTCCTCGAGCGTCGACGTGTCGCCGGTCCCTTCTTTGCCCGCGGCGATGTCTCGCAGCAAACGACGCATGATTTTGCCGCTGCGTGTTTTTGGGAGCGACGAAGTGAACCGAACATCGTCCGGAACGGCGAGCGCACCGATTTCTTTCCTTACGTGTTTTTTGAGTGCTTCGCGCATCGCATCGGTTGGCTCGTGGTTCTTGAGCGTAACGAAGACCGTGATCGCCTGGCCTTTGATCTCGTCTGGCCGTCCCACCGCGGCCGCTTCTGCCACAGCTGGATGACTGACGAGCGCGCTCTCGACCTCGATAGTGCTGAGCCGATGGCCTGAGACGTTGATCACATCGTCGATACGTCCCATGATCCAATAGTATCCGTCGTCATCACGGCGCGCATTGTCGCCTGTCAAGTACATACCAGGAACTAGCGACCAGTATTGTTGTTGGTAGCGCGCATCATCGCCCCAAATACCACGCAGCATCCCCGGCCATGGCTTCTCAATACATAGCATGCCACCGTGGTTGGCTTCGACTTCCGCCAACGAGTTTCCTAAAACACGCGGAACGATTCCAGGCATAGGTCGGGTGCATGAACCGGGCTTGCATGGAATCGCGCCAGGCAATGGAGACATCATGATGCCTCCCGTCTCTGTTTGCCACCATGTATCCACGATCGGGCATCGTCCGCCACCGATCTTTTCGTAGTACCACATCCATGCTTCAGGGTTGATCCCCTCGCCTACACTACCCAATAGCCGCAAGGAACTGAGGTCGTGTTTGTCGACATGGTGATCACCCCACTTGATAAACGTTCGAATCGCGGTCGGTGCCGTATAGAGGATCGATACCTTGTATCGTTCGATGATGTCCCAGAATCGATCCTCCTGCGGCCAGTTAGGAGCACCCTCGTACATGACTTGAGTCGCACCAGCCGACATTGGGCCGTAGACGATGTAGCTATGACCGGTGATCCAACCGCAATCGGCAGTACACCAGAAGATATCATCCTGGCGGTGATCAAAAACCCATTCAAACGTTCGTTTCACGTAAAGATTGTAACATGCAGTGGTATGGCGAATTCCTATAGGTTTGCCGGTAGAACCGCTTGTGTACAAGATGAACAAGGAATCTTCGCTATCCATCGGCAAGGCCGGACAATCATCGGATTCGTTCTCAATGAGATCATGCCACCACACATCGCGGTCGGACTGCATATTCGTCGCACTGCCGATCCGTTTGAGCACGATACACTTATCGACAGTGGGGCTCTTGGCGAGCGCTTCGTCGGCCGTTTCCTTTAGCGACAGCGCCTTCCCACGCCGCCAACCACCATCGGCGGTAATGAGGAGTTTGGCTTGAGCGTCATTGTTGCGGTCGGATATGGCTTCTGCGCTGAAACCACCAAAGATCACGGAATGGATCGCACCGATTCGAGCGCAAGCCAACATGGCGACTGCCAGTTCAGGCACCATCGGCATATAGATACTAACTCGGTCCCCTTTTTCGACACCAAGTTTCTTGAGGCCGTTTGCAAATCGACAAACGTCTCGCAGCATGTCCGAATACGTGATCGTGCGACGGTCGCCCGGTTCGCCTTCCCAATAAAATGCAACGCGATCGCCGTTCCCGTTGAGGACATGAGCATCGAGGCAATTGTAGGAAACATTGGTCTTGCCTCCTACAAACCACTTGGCAAGTGGGTTCTGCCATTCCAGAGTAGTGTGAAACGGTTCAAACCAATGCAGATGTTCCTGCGCTTCCTTTGCCCAAAACCCTTCGATATCTTTTAACGAGTCTTTGTACAAATCCTCGTAGGCGGCCAAAGAACCTATGATGGCTTGTTTCGCAAAGACTTCACTAGGTGGAAAGACTCGCGTCTCATTGAGAACGTTGGCGATTTGGCCGTTGGCGGGATTCGACATGGAGGGGCTCGTAGCGAAGACTTGGGAGAGGGAGTATCGTTAGGTTAGGCCAACATTGAGTGCCAAGTATCTTTGGCAACTTGAAGCGCTTCGGGGAGTTTTCCAGGGAGCTTTCCACCGGCCTGTGCTAAGTCAGGCTTGCCCCCACCTCCACCACCGACGGTTTCTGCGACCGGCGTAATCCATTTTCCGGCACTTAGTCCTCGTTCTACGAGCGTTTGGCTTATTCCCGCAATCAAGGTGACTTTGTCATCCACGCAGTTGGCCAAAAGAATGGCGATGGGTTCAGAAGAGCGTTTGCGCAATTGATCGATCCACTGTCGCATCATGCCAGCGTTGGCATGGGGGGTTTCGGCAACAATCATCTGGGTACCGGAAACCGTCTCCGCTTGGCTCAAAAGATCTTCGACCGAGATTCCGCCGTTGGACGAAATTTGCTGCAACTGTTGATGCAACTGCGTCTGCTCTTTGAGCAGCGCCTCAATTCGCTGCGGAACTTCTTCGAAAGACACGTTCAATGCTCGCGCTGCTTGCTTGAAGGCCGCCCGAGTTGCGGTGTACTTTTCGCTGGAGGGAACGGCTTTTCCCTGTAGGATGAGCTCGGGAATCGCCTCATTGCCGGTACCGCTGGCCATCTTTTTTAATTTGCGAACGGCCATAACCAGTTCCATCGTCTTTTCGCCTAGGTTGGCGATCGAGCAACCGAGCATTGAAGCAGACTCGGATGCGAGCTTCTCCGCCTTCTTACGTTGTTCAACCGCTCGTTTGCCAGTAACTGCGGTGATTCGACGAATGCCTGAGGCCACACTTTCCTCAGTTAGAATCTCGATCATTTCGATTTCATCGGTTCGATTTGCGTGAGTGCCACCGCATAGCTCCTTCGAAAACTCTCCAATGCTGACCATGCGAACAGGATCTGGATACTTTTCGCCAAAGAGCATCATCGCCCCTGCCTCTCTCGCAGTTGCGAGCGGAACCAATTCCCAATCTATCGGATCGGAATCTTTGATTCGTTCATTGGAGATCGACTCCACCGTCTTGAGCTGCTCTTCCGTAAGCGGTTCTTGATTGCTGAAGTCAAATCGCAGCCAATCTGCATCGACCTTGCTGCCTTGTTGTTGGGCGTGTCCACCCACCGTCTTTTGGAGGGCATAATGAAGAATATGGGTCGCCGAATGGGCACGACGAATCGCATCGCGGTGCGCCTCGTTCACTCGTGCCGTCACCATTTCACCTTCTTTCAGCTCACCGGATTTCATCGAACCGTAGTGAATGATCAATTCGCCGCTTCGCTGGGTGTCCGAGACATCGAAGGTCCCCTTGAGGCTGACTAGTTGGCCTGAGTCTCCGAGTTGACCACCACTTTCACCGTAGAAAGGGGATCGATCCAAAACGATGCGTGTCAATTCGGGTGCTTCTAAGGTCTTGATCGAACTAACCAAATGATCGGCCTTGGGCTTGCCGACAATAATTCCTTTCACAAGGGCGTCGGCTTGGGTTTTTTCGTACCCTAAAAATTCGCAGTGCTGAAGGGCTTCTTTAAGGGTTTCGATAGGTCCCGTTTCAAAGACTTCGTCCATGCCCCCGCCGCCGCTGATCTCGCCATGCTTGCCCATGGCGGCACGATAGCCATCCCAATCGAAGGTAAGGTTCTTTTCGGCTGCGATTTGCTGAAACATTTCAGGTGGCACGCCATAGGTCTGATAGAGGCTGGCTGCTTCTTGGCCGTCAACCATCACACGTCCCGACGACTGCATGTCATTGAATACGCGTCCGATTCTGTCTAAGCCTGAATCGATGGTCGCAAAGAAATCCGATTCTTCACGGCGCATGACTTGCGTGACCCGCTCGGTGGTTTGCGAAAGCTCAGGATAAACCGCTTTCATCATCTGGGCTACCACAGGAACCAATTGGTGAAGGAACGGCTCGCGCAAACCCATTTGGTGGCCGTCGAGTACAGCTCTACGCAATAGGCGCTTGATGACATACCGGGCTTTTTTTGGACCGGGATAGACGTTTTCATGGATGGCAAAAGTGCATGCTCGTACATGGTCGGTGATCCGCCGAAGCCGACGTCCGTTATCGCTTTCGTATCGGTAGGGAACGCCGCAAACTTCGGAAGCAGCTTGCACAATCGGCATCAAAATATCGATATGGAAATTGGTCGGCACATTTTGCAGAACACTCGCGGTTCGTTCCATCCCCATGCCGGTATCGATGTTTTTGCTGGGCAAAGGTCGCAGGTTGTCCGGCGGATTCCCAACTCGATTGAACTGAGTGAAGACGAGATTCCAAATCTCGACGGTTTTGCCGGAGTCCAGTGTGACGTAAATTTCGCTGCACGGACCACAAACTCCGTCAGGACCTTGACTGGGAGCCGAGGCTGGCCAGAAGTTCTCGTCCTCTTCTAGGCGGCTGATACGGCTCGTTGGCAGCCCAATCGTCTCGTTCCAAATCTTGAAGGCTTCGTCATCGTCTTTGTAGACGGTCACCGTCAATCGGGCAGGATCGATGGCCAGCCATTTCTTATCGGTTAGGAATTCCCAAGCCCAAGAGACTGCTTCGACTTTGAAATAGTCGCCGAAACTGAAGTTTCCGAGCATCTCAAAAAATGTATGGTGGTAGGCGGTTCGACCGACATTGTCGATGTCGCCTGTCCGCAAGCATTTTTGGCAGGTCGTCGCTCGAGTGAAGTCCAGTTTGACCTTGCCGAGAAAATGATCCTTGAACTGGTTCATTCCGGCTGGCGTGAACAGAACGGACGGATCCCATGTCGGAACGAGCACGTCGCTGGCTTGGCGATGGTGTCCCTTGGATTGGAAGAAAGTCAGATACTTTTCGCGTAACTCGTCCGTTTTCATTGTTCGATGCTTAGGAAATTGATTGGCGTCGTGTAAGGGTGGTACGCTGCGTGCGGTCTACGTTTTCTTAAGCTTTCACAGCGACCCCGGAGTATGAATTTACACCTAGACACGTATTTCGCGTAGCCCAGCCAACCAAAACGAAAAAAGCCTCGGAGAATCCGAGGCTTTGTTTTCGTTTTGAGCAAGGGGAAAGTGCATCCACAATGCTTACGAATTCAGCTACACCGTCCGTGCATTACTTGGCGAGCTTGTCGCCAATGGACTCTTCTTCGACTTTGCTTTGAGTTTTCACTGGATTTTGTGCATTGTAGCTGGCCATTCTTTCTGCTTCTTGTGTTGCAAGGGCAGTAAATCGCATCGCAGCTTGAACTTCGAATCCTGAGAAATACATCTCAACGCCAGTGTATTCCGAAATAACACGAGGTTTGCGAACCAGCTCTTGCCAAGATAAGCCGTTTGCAACGTGCCAAGCGGCCGCTTGGGCTGTGTTTTGACTAACTTTACCGGCTGCCAAGGCTTTGCAGAACTCTTCGATGACAGGCGAGTCATTGACTTCGGCCAGACGAACCACTTTGTATTTCATACGTGGATTTGGATCGGCTTTCCCGTGATTCAGGCAAAGTGTAGCTACGGTCATTTTGCGGGGATTGTCTGGTTCGACACGCATCATTCCTCCCATGCCGCCGCCGCCCATGCCACC
>JBBRJI010000031.1:0-16164 GCA_038219625.1 Pirellulales bacterium
GACGTAACTGGAAGATACACGTTTTCGCGGCTGCTTGATAGCATGGAGAGAATCGAGTTCAAATTCACTGGCCCGTTTCATTGGGATCGCGAGTCTTCGGCGATTGGCCCCGTGGATTCCAATCTTCCAGCGAGCCATCAAGCCACATTCAATGGAGCCGACCGCCACCAACAATCGCATCGGATCCGTTTTTCCTCCTATGAATTGAACCGATGTTGGACTGGCGATGAGTTATCGAAGATTTTCGGTGGTCTTCGATTTTTGGATCATGAAGAGCGCTTTCGGTTGGAGTCCGCCAAAGGATTGACTCGCGGCGACTTTCGACTGGAAACCGATAACTTCATGGTCGGAGGACAGATCGGACTCAACCTTTTCCGTCCTGTGAGTCAGCGTCTCACTGCCGGTTTTGGCACTGCGATCGGCCTTTTTGGAAACTTCACAAGCGGCTCCCTGAACGCGATGGATGGGGCGACAACACTGGCGGACACGCGTGAAAGCAAGCTACGGATCAATACGTTGTTCGAATGGAGCGGGCGTATGAACTATCGCGTTTCCCAAAACATCGATGCAACTTGTGGATATGAATGGTGGTACTTTCCTGGGTTGGCAACGGTCGCAAATCAGCACCTTTCCGATTCCGCTCAGGGCTCGCAGTTTTCCTTGCGGACGGGCGATGATCAACTCTTTCGTGGCTGGACGACTGGGCTTTCTATGCGATTCTGATACGGATGCGGAGGAACGCACCGAGGAAGCCTTGAATCGTATCCGTTTTCCGATGACAATCTGTTTTTGAATTCGTAGATAACGGGTCGTCCAAAAAACGTCAGGAATTACCGTGAAGTTGATTATAGCAATCGTGCAGCCAAGCCGATTGGAAGAAGTCAAAGAGGCATTGACCGAAGTTGAGGTTTTTCGGTTGACCGTTTTGGATTGCCTTGGCTTTGGAAGGCAGAAAGGACAACGGACCGCTTTTCGCGGACATGATGTTTCCGTCAACCTACTTAGAAAGGTTCAGCTTCAAATCGCCGTCAACGATGAGTTCGTTGAACCAACCATCAATGCGATCCTCAAGGGTGCCAAGACCGGCGAAAAGGGGCAAATCGGCGACGGAAAGATCTTTGTGCTGCCGATGGATGACTGCATTCGAATTCGAACGGGTGAACGAGGGCCAGAGGCAATTTAGCCGATCGCTATGAATACTTCAGCCGGGCCGCTCATCCAAATCAAGAACGTATCCAAGATCTATCAACTAGACGAAGTGGAAGTACGTGCTTTGGACGGAATCGACTTGAATATGGAACGAGGGGAATTCTCTGCGCTCATCGGCCCGAGCGGATCCGGGAAATCAACTCTGATGAACACCCTCGGCTGTTTGGACAGACCCACCATGGGTAGCTATTTGCTCAGCGGCCAAGAAGTAGTTAACATGACGCGTGATCAGCGCGCGCGAATTCGAAATACACATATTGGGTTCGTTTTTCAAAACTTCAATTTGTTAGCACGGACATCCGCGTTGGAAAATGTCGAATTGCCGTTAATGTATGGTGCCGTGATTACAGCCAAACAACGGCGAGAACGCGCCAAGGAATTGCTCGCACTCGTTGGCTTGTCCGATCGACTTGACCATCATCCGGGACAATTGTCCGGTGGTCAGCAACAGCGAGTTGCAATTGCTCGCGCTCTTTCCACAGACCCATCCATATTGATGGGGGACGAACCAACTGGAAACTTGGACACTAGAACTAGCCGCGAAGTGATCGAGTTGTTTCGCAAGCTCAACGATGAACGAAGTCTTACCGTTATTTTGGTTACACACGATGTCTCAGTTGCCAGAAACGCACGTCGCAATATCGTTTTGCGAGATGGTAAAATTATTGCCGACACGCAGGATCACGAAGCTGCTTCGCTTGCATTAAAGAATTCCCAAGAGTTGGTATGAAAGACATCGCAATCATCCTGGCCGCCGCCGGTAAGAGCACTCGGTTCCGAGATCCCTTTTTCAAAAAGGTCTTTACGCTCGCGTCGGGCAAGCCTGTGTGGCAGCATAGCGCTCAGCTTTTCGCCGAGCACCCTCGGGTGGCTCAAATCATTATGGCCATCTCGCCTGAGGACAAAGATCTAGTCCAAGAAAAGTATTCAGGCAATCTGTCCATGCTCGGCGTCGAAATCGTGTTAGGCGGTGAGGAACGTTTTCATAGCATTCGCAACGCGCTTGAAAAAGTTCGGCCCGAAATCAAACTGATCGGTGTTCACGATGCGGCCCGACCTTGCTTGACCAAGCAGTCGTTTGACGCGGTCATCGCGGCTGCCGATCGAACCGGCGCCGCAATCTTGGCATCGCCCGTCCGCGCCACGGTAAAGCGATGCAACAACAACGACCAAATTACAGAAACCGTTGCTCGCGATGGATTGTGGCAGGCGCAAACGCCTCAGTTATTTCAAGCGAGTATTTTGAAAGCTGCCTACGCCAAGATGAAAGGCAAGCCGACCGATGATGCGCAAGTCGTCGAGCAAAGCGGCGTTTCCGTGGTATGCGTAGAAGGTCCTGAGACCAATATCAAGATCACGACGAAAGAAGATCTTAGAATTGCAGAGTCCTTTCTCAAGGTTCCCCAACGAACCCGCGACAACCCATTCTTCTAAAGGTGATCGGCAGACAGAAGACTACCAGGCTAGGCCAGGCCAGGCCAACGTGTGGCACGCCCAAAGCGATTAGCGATGGGCGTGGGAAGCTTGGCAAATGACTCTAGCGATTCACCACGCCCTTCGTACCTCAGAGCGTGCCACAAGCGAAGGGCGGCGCTAAAATAAGGTTAACGGCGTAGGGTGGCACCCGAGCCACCCGTGCCACCCAGTTTACAGGCAGATTTCAAACTGCCCCTCGCCTAAAGGCCGTTGCTTTGACGACACGGGCAACTGTCTTTGCTAGCAATGCATCAGGGAAAGGAGGGGCAGCAAAATATTGCACCCTCACCACTGGGCCCGTGCAGCGCGTTAAAATATTCAGCGAGTTTAAAACAACAACCATCTACTTGCACACGAATGGAGTCTCTATCTTGTTGATCTTAGGTCGCCGAATCAATCAATCTATTGTCTTCCCAAATTGTGGAATCACGGTTCGCATTCTCGACGTAAACGGTCGCGTCGCAAAAATCGGAATCGAAGCACCTCGCAACGTTGAAATCATGCGAGGCGAACTAGCGATGGCGTCGAGCGGTCGCCATTCCGATAAAACAAGCCTGAAAAGGAAATCGGCTGGCTACGAACAACTTGTTGCGCCGGAGCACGAGCTGCCAGTCATGCAGTTTTCGCAGCGACTGGAGGAGATCAAAGCCAGCCTTCACCTTTTTCAGCAACGCCGTGCGGCTGGCGATGAAATGGGCGCCGATCAAGTGCTCGGGGAACTTCTTAACGATATTGCTCATTTGGACGCAGATTGGCTAAAGGGATTGACCGATGCGCCAACCCAATTCGCTCCCTCGAGTCCAGAATTTGTGTCGGAATCTTGGGCGGACTATCGAACCGGTCCAGAAAGAAGTCCGATTCAAATCCTGGTGGTGAACCAACCTGACCATCCGAACGCGCTATCTTTGCCCGTTGGGACCTTCCACGGTTGCCAGTTGTGTACCGTAAACAATCGCGAGACTGCTATGCGAGCGGTGACATCCAACGAGCCCTTCGACTATGTGGTCTGCAACGGAAGCCCAATGGCGTTTGACGAATTAGCATTGGTGAGGACAATACGAGCTGACCGCCGATTGGATGACACCAAGATTTTCATGACGAGCGTTTCCTCGGACGCCATGGAGCATTTTGAATTGTCGACAAGTTATCGCATCGATGGTTGGCTGGCACGTCCACTCTTACCGCATGACCTTTGGAAGCATATCGTCGAAAGTGAACAGCTTGAATTCTAGCGATTTGGATCTAGTTCGGAACTGCAAGGCGATAATCTTTGACTGCGATGGGACATTGGTCGACTCGATGCCAGTGCATTTCGTAGCCTGGCACGAGACGATGAGCCGTTATGGGATTGCGTTTCCCGAGGATCGGTTCTATTCGTTGGGGGGAATGCCGAGTGATCGCATCATTCAATTGCTTGCCAACGAACAAGGGATTACGCTCGATGCGGTTTCTGTCGCAAACGAAAAAGAACTTGCGTTTCTGGATCGCATTGATTTGCTAATTCCAATTGAGGCAGTGGTTGAGGTCGTTCGCCAAAATCGTGGCGTCAAGCCGATCGCGGTCGCCAGCGGAGGGTTCCGGGCTATCATCCAAAGGCAGTTAGAACAGATCGCGATGCACGACTGGTTCGATGCCGTCGTCACTGCCGAAGACACAGCCAAGCACAAACCAGAACCGGATGTGTTTTTGGAAGCAGCCCGCCAATTAGGTACTTCGCCAAAGCATTGCATCGTTTTTGAAGATGCCGATCTGGGTGTCGAAGCGGCTCGGCGTGCGGGTATGAACTGCATTGATGTCCGCTCTTTTTTTTCGCCACGACGCCTTCCCATTGGAATCTGATTCCAAATGATTCGTTGGCGATGGATTTGGTTCTCGATCAGCATCCTACTATTGGCTGCCGCTTGGCCCGGATCACAACGCCTCTGTTTCGATCGATCTCTGCAACGCATGTTTGCGCCCGACGATCCGACTCGAACCGATTTTGAGTTTTTGCAATTGAAGTTCGGTGTATCGGATCTAGTTGTCTTCGCTTATCGGGATGAAAGCCTTTGGGCCAAGGATGGAAGTGGACTGGAACGGCTGAAACGCATTCGCGAACGAGTGGAAGCCGTCCCAGGCATGGCCATCGCCATGGACTTGTCCAAGATCGATCAAATGCTGGGGAAGCTGGACCGGCCGTTCGCTATCCTAGGAACGCTTCAAGGGAAACGAACGCCTCACGTTTTATTGGACGATGGCAATGCGCTAGCCCAGAAATTCATCGCGATCTTCGAGGGACAAACACACAGTCGCAATGGAACTCTGGTTGCGATTGCATGCCTCTTGAAACCACCCGACCAAAGCAATACTACTACTAAGCAGACTCTTTTCGAACTTCGAAAATTAGCCGACTCACTCTCCGTCGAAGGCCTGTCGAAGGGAATGCTAGTTGGACAACCCGTGATGGTCGAAGAAGGATTCGATGAAATTGAACAGGATGGTAAGAGACTAAGCATTGTTTCTACCCTATGCCTAGCTTTGCTCATCCTGGTTGGATTTCGATCGCTGCGTTGGGCAATTGTCACGATCGCAGTGGTACAATGGTCACTGATCGTGACACGAGGCTTGCTGGAGTGGTTGGCTTGGGATTTAACCATGGTGTCATCCATGCTTGCCTCCATCGTAACGGTGATTGGAGTGGCGACTACGATGCACTGGATGCTCGGATACCAACAAGCCATGAAATCGAGGGCGACACCCGAAGAAGCGCTGCGAATATCCTTAAAGGGATTGTGGCGACCTATCGTGTGGGCTTGCATCACCGATGCGATCGGCTTTGCATCGCTTTCGTTTGCAAAGGTCGGGCCCGTTCAAGACTATGGATGCATGATGGCGCTTGCTTCGTTGGTGGTACTTATTGGAATCTTTGTGTTGGTTCCAACTTTGGCACTCCTGCCGCTCGCTCCCAAAAGTTATGCAAAAAGCTTGGGGCTATCGTATGAGCTGTTTCAGATCCCTGGTGATAAACCGCTGAGACGGTTCCTTTTGTGGATTCTACGACTCGTGAACAGATGGCCGATTGCCGTTTCCATTGTTGCGATTGTTGTTTGTTCCTTTGCCGTTTTGGGTTCCTTGCGACTGAAGGTTGAAACCGACTTCATCAAGAATTTCAGATCGGATGCTCCGCTCGTGGTGGCATACCGGGCCGTGGAGAGTGAATTGGGTGGGGCTGGGGTTTGGGACGTCATCTTGCCCGCCCCGAAGGTGTTGACGCAGTCTTATTTAGACCAAGTTGCCGAATTGGAGAGGCGTCTGATGGCAATTGAAGTGCCGGGCGAAATACCGTTACGATTGACCAAGGTGATGAGTTTTGCCGATGCGGATGAAGCGTCACGTATGTCGCCCATTCTAGGGAGGTTGTCGATAGAAGCTAGACTGATAGGCATGCGACAGGTGATGGGCAGCTTTGTGGATACGCTTATTAGCAAACCCGGTGACGGGCATCGCTATTTGCGCATCATGTTGCGGTCACGTGAGCAAGCGGAAGCGGCACAAAAAGAGCAGTTGATTACCGAGGTCCAGCGGACTGTTGATGAAGCGATTCGGAGCGAGCAGTGGAATGACGTTTTTGTTGCGGTCGATGCGTCGAAGAGTGCCAGTCGGCGCGGGGCATCGCCCGGATCGAAAACGACGGTTTCGGGTTACTATGTACTTCTGTCGCGATTGGTTTCCAGCGTTGTGGCCGATCAATGGCGGTGTTTTGCCGTTGCAACTTTAGGGATTTGGATCGCCATGTCGATCGCGCTTCGCAGTCCGGGGATGGCATTGCTAACCGTATTGCCAAACGCCCTACCGAGTTTGTGCATTCTGGGATGGATGGGGTGGACTGGAACACGAGTGAATTTGGGAGCAGCCATGATTGCAGCCGTCTCGATGGGGCTTAGTGTTGACTCATCGCTTCACTATTTGATTCGATTTCAACGCGAGCGAAAGGATGGCCGCAGTTTCGACGACGCGTTGGCTTCGGCCCAGTCCGAGATCGGAATGGCTATTTTGCTTTCAACCTGCACGCTGGTTCTTGGCTTCGGTTCGTTATCAACCAGCAATTTTTTGCCGACAGTCGTGTTCGGTACTACGGCTTCGATTAGCATGATGGGCGGATTGCTGGGGAACCTTTTGGTTCTTCCCGCTTTGCTTAGACTCTATTGTCGCCTTTCGCTCTGCGAAAGTACGCTTGAGTAACGCACTTTTGCGGAGCAAAAGGCGACAATCGTAGACGAGCAAGGCCCTTCGCTCGTTGGATTCAATACCTGAGCGAGGGCCTCGCTCAGCCACGAAAACCAAACTAGCCACAAAAAACAAGCACTATGAAAAACCAAGCACTATGAAAAAACCTCGTTGCGGATTATTGAAAAGTGTGTGTGTGATCCTGGCCTTAATGGCAAGTGCCTGGCTTCCTTCGAAAAATCAAATCTGCATGGCGCAGGTGCTCGACAAGCAGAAGCAGCTTGATGCCCAGACCTTTTGGGACAACCGCGATTGGGATTGGTACAAGGAGAATATCCCTTTTTTCGAGTGCCCCGATGCAGATATCACCACAACCTACTATTACCGCTGGGAGCTCCTCACCAAGCACCTTACTTATGGTTCTCCCACCAGCGGTTATTCCTTTACCGAGTTTATCGATCGCCCCTTCTGGTCGGGCGCCTACGGAGCCATTAGCTGCCCAGCCGGCCATCAACTCTACGAAGCTCGATGGCTAAGAAAGCCGACCATCGCTCGGGACTACTTGCGCTATTGGTTTCGGACTCCAGGTGCTCAGCCGAGAAATTATTCAACCTGGCTTGCCGATTCCGCCCTGGCCTTGAGTTGGGTGCACAAGAACGATGCCCAATTGGTCGACCTATTGCCGGACCTTATTCGCAACTACGAAGGCTGGGAGCAACGTCACTTCGTCCCGAGTGTTGGTCTCTTTTGGCAGACGGGTCACGACGACGGAATGGAATTCAACATCAACAGTCGTCAGACGAAAGATATCCTTAGAGGCGCTCCTTCGTATCGTCCCTCATTCAATGCTTACATGTGGGCCGATGCGACGGCCATCGCTAAGATTGCTCTGCTCGCTGGAAAAAAAGAAATCGCGGGCAAGTTTGAACAGAAAGCTGCATCGATCAAGTCGAAAATGCAGGAGTTGCTTTGGGATGACAAGCGGCAATTCTTCTTTCCCGCCTTTCGAGATAATGAAGAGCGAGACGGACATCATATAACCGCGCTTTCGCGAACTTATGAGACGGGGGAGTTTGCTGGTGACCCTCACGGTCGGGAGCTAATCGGTTACGTTCCTTGGCAATTTGGAATGCTTGACACCAACAAGGGATACGAAGTGGCTTGGTCAAAGCTCATGGATAGGGACGCGTTCTTTGCCAATTTCGGGCCCACCACAGTAGAACGAAATGACCCAATGTTTCTATTGAAGAATTCCTGCTGCTGGTGGAGCGGCCAATCTTGGCCCTATGCCACATCGCAAACGCTCAAGGCGATGGCAATCGTCATTCAAAGGAACTCGGCGGATCGATCCCATCAATCAAATAATCTGCCAATCTCTTCGAAGGATTACCTAGATCTTTTGCGGATTTTCGCTCGCTCCCACCGCAAGGACGAAAAGCCATATCTTGCCGAAGCGTTGCATCCAGATACGGGGTCGTTCGAGGGCCACGATGCTTATAACCACAGCGAACACTATTTCCATTCCAGTTTTTGCGATCTGGTGATCACCGGACTGGTTGGCCTACAAGAGCAAGCGGACAACACGTTAGTTGTCTCTCCACTTGCACCACCGGAATGGGATTATTTCGCATTGGACGATGTCTCATACCATGGAAATCGGTTGTCTGTGATATGGGACCGGTTGGGAACACGTTATGGCTACGGGATTGGTTTGCATGCAATCGTTGATGGGAAAAAAGTTGCGACTTCTTTAGAAATGAAGAGCATGAAGGTAGAGTTTGCCCCGTCGATTGGTGAGCCCGAGAAGACGCTAGGCATGGCTTCAGCCAGAGTCAACTATGCCGTCAACAACGATGGTGACTACTATCCGCGTTTGAATGCATCGTTTACGGCACCCGGGACGGCAGCTTCCAAATTGCACGATGGAAACTACTGGTATCACATCAATCCACCCAATCGTTGGGCAACCGGCGGCTCGCCGAATGCGATCGATTGGGTCGAATTGGACTTAGGGGCGACTCGTAATTGCGACACCGTGAAGTTGTATTTTTTGGAAGACGCCGATTCGATTAAGGCACCGTCGGAATATCAGTTGGAGGCTTGGACCGGAACGGAATGGCAGTCCATTGCAAACCAAAACCGAAATCCAAAAACGCCGATGGGCCATCGCTCAAACACGATTACTTTTGATGCCATGCCGCTTCAGAAATTGCGAGTGACGATGAGTCATGCGACGGGTGGTCGAACCGGGCTCACGGAAATCGAGCTGTGGGGATTGGCGGAATTGCCATACGTATCACCCCGGCCGCCGGCGGGCAATATTGCATTCAATCCAAACGGAAGCGGATTTCCAAAAGCGACTGCTTCGTATTCGGATCGCTTTGGCGGCCAACCGATGAAGGCCATTGATGGCAAGATTGTCTTTCTTCCGACCCCCATGAATCGTTGGACATCTTACGAATCGCCAAATAAATCCGATTGGTTGGAAGTCGAGTTTGAAAATGCAGTAATCGTCGGACGAGTAGAACTTTACATTTACGACGATCGAGGGGGCGTGCAACCACCGACTGCTGTCGTTGTTCAATGCATTCAGGACGGCAAATGGGTCGACGTGGAAAGCCCTGAAATGTCGCCGCCGAAACCTGTTGGCAGTGCAATGAATTCCGTTCGGTTCCGACCTCTGGAAACCACGAAGCTACGCGTTGTCTTTACCAATGCCGGCAAAGCACGTAGCGGAGTTACCGAAATCGAGGTCTGGCGAGAATAGAGACGTTTTCCGACGCTTCTCGCTGATCGCTGATCGCTAGGATCTGGTTGCGAGGCTCCGCCTGGCAACCCACAGCTTTGCAGGCTCCGCCATCCGTTCGGGGCTTGTCCCCGTCGGATGCGTTTTGGCGTACTACAATAGGCGTCCCAAGTTCCGTTCCCCTCGGCTTTTGCCCGCCGGAGGCGGCAAAAGCCGAGGGGAACGGGTCAAGTCGCGCGTGCTGGCCTTTAGGACGCCAAAACAAGGTTGGTGGGGGACGAGCCCCCGACCAACCTGATAGGCTAGATCGCAGAACGAAACAAATCTCGCATCAACGCATTTTTCGTAAACTGCTGGCCAAGAATTGTCTATTCCGGCTCCTCGACGATTTTCGCAAAGATTCGCTTGTCCGGCTTAACGGCAGTTAAGTTGGGGGCACTCAAATGCAAAAGCACAACGCTTCGCATTTTTTTTTGCTTCGCTATAGGCGTAATCGCAAGGTCGCCTAATGGCTGGTCCGACCAGGCCAATGCGATGAATTCTCCAAGTGTCAGCGGATATTTTTTCGACAGGTCCTCCAGCATTGGGCCGAGGTACAACTCATCTTGAAGATCTTGTTCTGTCCATAAAACTCCATCCTCGGCCCGCATGTACGTTGGTCGACCAAGGATGGGGTTGCGGTCCCACTCATTTCGCCATCGATTGTCTGTTTCCCGAATTTCAAGTTCACATCGTTTGACAGCTCCATCTTCAGCCGTTCCGAGCCAGCCGCTGACAAGCTTTCCTTCTAAATCAATGCCAATAATTCCGGCCTCCTGGATGGCAAAACCAAGTCGATTTTTGATTTCGACAGACTTCATGTCGCTATCGAAGTCGGCGGTTAGCTTACCGGCAAAGTTCACCATCTCTTCCGCTTGAAACAAGCCCGTTGTGTTGGAAAGGACAGGGACGCTTTGCATACCAGCTCCCGCATCATCCGCGTACCAATAGTCGATTTGGCTGGTCGTGCTTCGAGATCGCTTGTTGCCTGAGGTGGAGGCGAACGGGAGCACCACACCGGTGTCTTGTTCGTAAACAGCCCGATAATTGGTTGAAAGAGATGTGTATAAGGCCGTGTAACTGGAAAACAAGCCGCGAGGATAACCTTGGTGCACTTCGAGAAATCCATAACTTGTCTGACTTCTCGAAAAGCCGACGTCGAGCTGGACGCTTCTGGCAACGACAAATGCACCGGCCAAGGCGATGACGGGAGCGGCTGCCCAGGCCAACTCCACACGTCCAAAAAGACGGAAAATCAGCCAGTTGACGGGAACCAATACGATTAAGTAGCCCAATAGAAGCTTGATAATGGTGTTGATTTTCGGAACGGTGATCCCGGACGATTGTTGCAGGCACTGTCGAGCATTGACCAACACCGTTGATTCGGGATTCCAGGCTCCAAGGCTCGTCCGCTTTAGCTTTGAGATTTCGGCGGCGCTGTGTGTGTAGGGCTCTTCCACTACAACTCTGTTTTCGTTGCTTTTCTTTGGTGAAGGAGAAAGTTTGCGAGTGGTCGATTCGTCCAAGTCCCTAGCCCACATTCGCAGCCGAGTCGAAAAGAGCGGATTCATCTCGGAACCCTCAAACTCATCGGCGAACTTCGTATCGGCCTCGAGACCGGCCGACGGATCCCGGTGTGGCTTCGCAAGGATTGCATTGTGAACAAACGAACTGTACGACGGCCATCGAAGAAACGCGATGTCGCTCATCGGGAAAGTCGTCATTACCACTCGGCCTTGACCCACCAACCGCTCCGCGACAAGCCCTTCCAACGACGTGATTTCGCCACTCGCGGCCACGTACTTTACCCATTGAGCCCCCGCTGCCAGCTCACCCGCTAATTTCGGGATCGGTTTGGCCGGCGCGATCAAAACTCTCTCGCCAAGAATCTGTTTGATGGACCAGGTGTCGTTCAAGGAATTGATTTCGCCCTCTGTGACAATAGAATTCGTCGTTCGCAGGAGCGGTGTGTACTCCTTCATTATGCTTGACTCAATTCCACCGGTAGCCTCCGGTCCGTTCAAGATGATCGTACCTCCAAAATATAGCCAGTCCTGAAGGGCTTGCTGTTGGTCCGAAGACATGATCGCAACCGAGGAATCGTTGATCACGAAATGCGAGATCGACGTCATCGCGTAAAGGCGATTTGGAAATTGCGTTGCGACCTCGTCTTCGTTGAGGTCGATGATGCGGTGTGGGGAGATTCGCTCATCCGACATGCGTTGTTTCGATGGCCAAATGATACAGTCGAGGGCGCGCCAAAACGTGTACCGTGATGGGTCGCGGCTGAGCGTAACTAAGTTGTACTGGTAGCCTGCGAATACGCGACATAGAAAATTATCTTCAAGCACGGGCGCTCCAATCCCTCGTTGAGAATACAACACCCTCAAGGAAGAAGGATTCTTCGTGAGCTCATCGCCTGTTACCGGCACTTCGGGCTGAAAGAATTTGAGTTGAACGTTTTTCTCCTGCCCGACAGCCAGCGAAACATTCCGAGTGAAATCGATGGAGGCTTGTCCTGGGCCGAACGGGGCGTTCTGCTTTTCGCGATTTTGGACAGAAAGGGCAGCGGTCAACGACTCGTCCGAAAAGTTGGCTTTGAGTTTCTGATTGGCTTGATACCAATGGCCCGGTTTCAACGTGCTGCCAGGGATCTCGACAGAAAAAGGCATCGCTTTCAGTTCGTCTACCACGAGCCGCTGTTTCTTCTTCTTTGCCTCGATTTCCTCGGCGGTTTCCTGAGGTGGTTTTGAAGGTGAGCAACCCCTGCAACCAACCAATTGGACCAAAAGCAAACAAAGACAAATCAACTTGACTGAACTGCGCACACGATCACCTATTACGTCCAGTTGGAGATTTCGAAACCAAATTCATGAAAAAAATACTATTGGTATGTCGGTCTCAAGAATTAGGGTTCACAACATCACGCGGAGCGTGATGGGTACGTACTCATCACGCTCCGCGTGATGGTTCCGAGCATTGTAATCCTAAAATTAGAGTTTGACGAAGCACTAGTTTCCGAACATACATCCGCCGCTCGCGCACTGGCTTCTACCGCAATCGCTAGGCTCTTTACTACGACTCTTCGAGGAACTCGACCTATCACCGACGACAGGTGAACCAATGACGCTTAGCAATTTGGATAATTTCTTTGAGCCGCATTCCGGGCAAACCGGGATGGTGTTTTGGTTGGCGACTAGAAGCTCGACTTGCTTTGAACATTTTTTGCATTCGTATTCGTACAGGGGCATGCCATACCTCGGTCTTGCGAATTTCAATCTAGTTGGACGCTTCTTAAAGTATACCTGACGGAAGCTCTGACCGAGATCTGGAAATCGCCTAAAACTCCCGATCGTCCTCGTCGTCGTCGTCGTCTTCCTCGTCTTCGTCATCTCCCAACGATTCATTTTCGGGGAATCTTGGGCCTTGAAACGCGATGCCAGGACGATCGTGCAACGTCTCATCGGAACCATCGATATCGACCAGGGTTCCTTCGAGCGGGTAGCATTTGGCTTGCCATTTCAAAGCGACGTCCTCCGCTTCCGCAGAATCGCGGGCTAACACCCCCCATTGCGCAATGTAGGTTTGCCATTCGGCTTGATCGGGCAAGCAACCCTCCGATTCCCCCCAATCCGCGCTGAGGGGCTGTGAAATGTAGCATTGGTACAAGTACAGATCGCAAGGCTTCTCATTGGCTCGCACCTGCTCGAAGTAGCTTTCTGTAGCAATTCCGGCCACAAGCATTTTTTGCTCCACTTGCAATTGCAAAGCGCGTTCATCGGGACACATCTTTGCAGCGGCAATCAGTCTTTCAAAGGCGCCGGATACACCACTTAAGGTCAAATCGTTGATCTTCGAAAGGGGCCGAGAGAGCGCCAGCTTAATGAATTTGGCCGCTTGCTGAGATTGACCAAGTTGCGCATGAGCGGCTGCTCGAACCGAATCCACATGCAGTCCACTCGATTGAAATAAGGCCACTTCGCAATCGATGGCCTCCAACGCCTCTTGCGGTCGTTTGAGCTCAAGCAACCCAGAACTCAGGTAGTAGTTTGTCCACGGGCCGGGTGCATGGCGTTCATGCAATTTCTGTAGAAAGCTGACTTGCAACTCATGCTGGGTCAATGCATGGGCTTTGAGCGCCGCTTCGAAGAGAAGTTCGCCTGAGTCCCCTCCCTCGCGAATACAAAGGTCGAGGACGTACAATGCGTCCTGCAATCGGTCGGTTTCCGAGTAGATTCTCGAGAGTGCGAGGGCGGCATCATCCCGCGTACGATCCAGTTTAAAGGCACGAGCGTAACACCGTTCCGCTTCACCATTGTTGCCGATGTATTCGAACACTTCTGCGGCTCGGAAGTTGTTGTTGACTCCCGTCGCTTCCATTTGCAATGATTTTCGAACCAACTGCTCCAAGCGATCATTGCTAATGGAGGTGGGGGGTAAATCTCTTTCTCTTACAGGCCCATCCTCATCAAAGCTATCCAAATCATCGAGATCGTCGAGATCATCGAGGTCGTCCAGATCATCCAGGTCATCGAACTCTTCTTTATTCGCATCAAACTCCAATTCGGCAGTCAGGCGATCCAGCATGCTGATGGTCATTCCAAGCCGGGCAAGCAACGAAATCAAATAGGCAACCTCTTGGTTCGATGAAACCAGTGTATTGGCCCACTGCCAAACCACGCCGCGATCGCAATCGGGAGTCACTAAGAAATTCATCAGGTACATGGCCCGACCGATGTCTTCGGGATGAACGAAATCCTTAATCGGCCGATCCAAGAGTTCTTGGCGAAAGGGTGTGACGTCAACTTTAATCATCGCGTCATTTTCGGCCTGTTTGCCGGCAACATGCATTCGCTCCGTTAGGTCATCCATCCACGGTCCAAGTGGCGTCGGTTCCTTGGTCTCTACCGCTTCCGTTGGATTTACTTCCATGTCGGTCGCAACCGTCGGTGGTTCGGGTTGAGGCAATGTACTGGGAGTACGCGTATTCTTGACAACCGTCCCCAACGGCGTGATGTTGATTGAATCGTCGAGTATCTGATGGAGTCTGCGGATCGCTTGCCAGTCGTTGGCTTTTGTTGCCGCCTCTTCGAATTGAACGCTTAGGCGTTTGGCTTTGGCCATGTCGCCTCGCAGTCGAAACAAAGCAACAAGACGAATCCCGGACTCCAGCCATTTCGTAATGGCCTTGCTCTGTTTCAGTGATTTGTTCCAGGCAAGAATCAATTTCTCGGCTTCGTTCCATTCCTGATTCATGATGTGCTCGAGCGATGTTAATAAATCGACATCGAGGTCGTACTCAGGGCATTCCCCACGCGGCGGAAGGTTCTTCAATAGCGTTCGTGTCGTCTCATCCATCGCTAGCCCTTCGATAAGGTCAAGCGTGTAACGTTCGAGCATGACGGCGACCTGAGCGCCAGGTGGATCATTGACACTGGTCGCGAGGGCTAGTTCGGCTGCTTGCTCCAGTTTGGACCTGGCTGAGTCATGTTGCCCTTCCAAGATATCCATGGTTGCTAACCGCAGCATGGCAAGCCATCGACGATCACCACGTTCAGGAAATTCGTTGTCTTGATTGAGCACCTGCTTGCAATGGTATCGAGCCAGCTCGTAGTCATCGGCGGCGGTATGCGTATCGCATGCGTATTCTCGAAAGCACTGAATGCAGGATAGCTTGCCAATGCGGTGGCAGACTTCGATGCCTCCCGTCAGGCATTCCTGCATTCCTTCGGAATTGTATCCATCCAGCGCTCCGGTCGCTTCGGCAAGAACCTCGTAAGCGCAAGCACCCATCGAGTAGATCATGTTTTCATATTGGTCGAGGTCCAATGAAGGCTCGATTTTTCTTGCTTGTTCTTCGTCTTCAAAGATAGCGATAAGCTCGACGGCTCGCTCGCGGACTTTTTCGAATTGGAGCAGTCTTTGAGACAAGGTCATTTGAAAGAATGTACCGAAGACATAGAACCCAAGTTGCCCCTCCGATTTAGCTCTGGAGCGAAGTTCACCATAAAGCTTGTAGGCCGAAGCACAAAAAGCGGATTCCATCAAATCGCCCGCAGCGTCGTTGATGCCTGACAGTTCTTTTTCAATCGAGTCTTGTTTGGTTTTGTCTTTTTTTGCCACGCATCAGGCCTTGGAAGGGATCGGAGTGTTCCTGCGACTGGCTAGATTGTAGCGACTTGTTCGCTTCACCCTGGGCGGCTGTCATTTAAGGCGAGGCGCAGTTTGAAATCTACCTAGGAACTGGGTGGCACGGGTTACACGTGTGGCCCGTGTGGCACGTGTGGCCCGTGTGGCACGTGTGGCCCGTATGGCACGTGTGGCACGTTTGGCACGTTTGGCACGTGTGGCACGTGTGGCACGTTTGGCACGTGTGGCACGCTCTGAGGTACGAAGGGCGTGGTGCATCGCTAGAGTCATTTGCCACACTTCCCAAGCCCATCGAGAATCGCTGTGGGCGCGCTACACTTCCCACGCCCACGCCCACG
>JBBRJI010000032.1:0-15996 GCA_038219625.1 Pirellulales bacterium
CCGTTCATTCTTCAGCCTCTGTGGCGACGCTCCCGGGGGGGATTCATTTGTTTTCAACGCTTGCTCTGATAGCAATGACTTGGCAATGATAGAGGAACTGGTCGAACGGCGTAAATAGAAATAGGGAAGCCAAATGGGGTAATTTCCCTATGGGTTGGTGGTCTGGGGTGCGGCGCACTAGCGTTCCATAAGTGAATTCCACAAAAAAACGTAAGTTTCCACAGCCGTCCAGACAATTCAGGGATTTTTAAGTTGGATGGAACTTCTTGAGCTAATCCTGCTCTAAAAATGCACATTTACGGAAAAACTGTTAGGGACGGCAAATTCACGCGAAGACTGGGCTGAACGGGTAATTTAGGCCGTCTGGGCAAGAAGTGGATTGAAAACTGATCGATTGCCAAGTACCCTCACAGTACGGGAGTTTGCAAGGGTCATTTTGTCCTGCGAATTTTCTTTCCAAGGTTTACCTCACTTGATTTTTACGGTGGAAGAATCGATGTCCGTTTCGCCAATACGTCCGAGCAGCAAATCTACAACGCGAAATCGCAGTGAAAAGTCTGCCAAACAGGGCTGGATGAAGCGAATGCTTCGTCTCGAGTCGCTAGAGCAACGTCATTTGATGGCGGGTGACATCATGCCGTTCCACAATTCGCTGGTGGCAACGGACGTGAACGGAGACTTCAATATTTCTCCGCTCGACGCACTTGTTATCATTAATCGGATAAATTCGCAGGGATCTGGCTCTCTTGCGGGTCAAGCACCCGGTGACACTCGATCTTTTGTCGACGTTGACAACGACAATACTTTGTCACCGCTGGATGCGCTGGTTGTGATCAACGCGATCAACAATGGCGAAGGGGAAGTGAATCCCTTGGTGAGGGTGCGATATAAGTTCTTCTCGGTGAATGCCGACGGTACGGCCGGAACCGAACTTTCAGATCCAAACCCGGACGACGCCATTCCCGAAGCGACCATTGGTACGAACGAACGGGTTATCCTTCGGACACAAATGGTGGATTTGCGTTCCCCAGCTCAAGGTGTATTTAGTGCATATCACGAAATTTCTTACACGAACTCTGACGGGTCCGCTGGAGAAAAGCTGCAATATCAGTGGGGCGAGTACAACCAGATCGATCTCGGCTTAGGCGTTTTTGGCGGGACGTTTCGAATTCAATATGGTGCGGAAGTAACGGGGCCAATTAGCCCTGGCATATTCACTGATCCAGATACTCAGTTGCAAAGTTACGATCCGGACTTGACCGCGATCAATATTAGAAATGCTATTCAAGCCCTTCCTTCGGTCGGCGCTGGCAACGTCGTAGTGGACGCATTGGATCAGAGAACAACGTCTCGTTTCGGCGTGAACTTTATTGGCGCATTGGCTCACACGGATGTTCCCAATAGTCTCACAGCGGGTCCGAACAATTTGGTGGACCGAGGTGGCGCGCCGGTAACACTGGTAATCGGTCAAAACACAGCCGACCCAAGCGTCGGGCTAGTGG
This sequence comes from Pirellulales bacterium, assembly GCA_038219625.1. Classification (GTDB taxonomy): domain Bacteria; phylum Planctomycetota; class Planctomycetia; order Pirellulales; family Pirellulaceae; genus JBKCUI01. The sequence continues at coordinate 1,503 of JBBRJI010000032.1, forward strand.
CCTCAGTTGGGCGTAAACATGACCTAAACAATGACTTTATAGATGGGACGGGTAGACCGGCGACTGGCGTTCAGTACATCAATGGTACCGATGGCCGATTGAAGACTCCCCTAGCAAATTCGGCAGTCAATACGATTACTTTGGTCGGTGGATTCGCGGACAAGAGCGTTTTGGCAATCCAAGAAGCGCGTAGTTTCAGGAATGTGGTAGATGTACTTTTCAAGGGTGCGGCCCCTGGAATCATTAATTTCACTGGAGATACATCTCCAATCCCTCAAGCTGGCTCATCCGGAAACAATCTCGGTATTGCTGTTTTCGGCGGATTAGCTCAGTATTTGACCTCCTCGATGGTCATACTCCCGACGGGCATCCTCAATATTGCCGATAGGCTCACGGCGATCACGGATTCTCGAAGTATTGACGAGGATTCGGGTCAAACTTCGATCAATGTCATCCAGAATGACATCGATCGATTCGGAACCACTCGAGGAGTCGTAGCGGTAACTCAACCGAGTGTTGGAGGGACCGTTACCTTTGTGAGTGGTAGTTCTAACATTACGTTCACGCCGACCGCCGATTACTCTGGTCCAGTCGTCTTCACGTATACGGTTCGCAACAATGTCACACCTACGCCAGACACTGCGGTTGGCACGGTTTCGATTACCGTAACCCCAGTCAACGATGTTCCAATCGCGATCGCCACTCAATTCACAGTAGCCGAGGATCCGGCAAGTCCTCTGGTGATTACGCCCGCTCAAATCTTTACGCCCGGTCCAGTAGATGAAAGTGGCCAGACCGTTACCTTGGGTAGTCTGGGCTCGTCGGCCAACGGAACCCTCGCCATTGTTGGCGGAAATATCAATTTCACACCGGCGGCCAACTTCTTTGGAAATGCGGTGTTTTCGGTGACTGGCACAGATAACCTCGGTGCTTCTTCCATCGCAACGATCACCGTAACGGTCACCCCAGTCAACGACGATCCGGTACCATTCAACGGAACGCTGAGTGTAGCCGAAGATGGATCCTTGATCCTAATCGGTGCGGGTGCCCCGACAGATCTCATCGCAAGTTCGAGTCCTGGGCCGGGTGAAGCGCCAGGGCAGACGGTTCGATTGATTTCGATCCAGAGTCCGACAGGCCAAGGCGGAACGATCACGACCGTGGCTGGGGTGACAACTTATCGACCAGCAGCCAATTTCTTTGGGTCCGACACGTTTACTTACACGATTTCGGATAATGCGACGCCTACCGAAGCGACGGCTGTTGGAACCGTCATTATCAATGTAAACGCGGTCAATGACGGCCCGACTGCGGTAAACGATACCGGCGAAGCTGCCCGGTTCGTGGTTTTAGGAATTGCTGCGCCAAACCCGCTGGCGGTCATGCGAAATGATAGTGCTGGTCCGCTTGAAACGAATGATACGATCACCATTGTCTCGGTCACAACACCAACGATCGGGACGGCTACGGTAAACGGGGCAGGCACTGCAGTTCTGTTCACGCCACCTACCGGTTCGTTTAATACGACCTCCACGTTCTCTTATACGATTCGTGATGCGGCTGGACTGACATCAACAGCCAATGTTGAAGTCTTTATCATCCCACCGATTTTGCCATTTGCGTTGACGGATTCGGCGAGCATCCCAGAAGACTCGACTGCGTTCACTATCGATGTGCTTGCGAATGACTTTGCAAACGATGCAGCCATAAAGAGCCTATCGTCGTTCACACAACCTGCCGCTGGAACCGGTTCGGTGGTCTTGGATGACCGAGGGACTGCTGCCTTGACAGACGACCGATTGGTCTACACACCGCCAGCCAACTTCTTTGGCGACGCGATCTTCACATATACGATGAATGACGACAAGGCAGGAAGTCAGCCGTCGACTGCGACCGTAACGATCACCGTTACCCCGGTCAACGATGATCCAACTGCGGCCAATCGCACTGCGGCGGGCATTGAAGACGAGATTCTCACAGTAGAAGGCACCGTAATTACGGTTGGCCTAAGCAAGGGACCTGGCGAAGATGCCCAAACCCTTACAGTCACGGGCGCAGTAAATCAGACTGCAAACAGTGGCAGTGTTGTTGTCACGAATGGCAACATTGTTTACACGCCTACCAATGACTTCAATGGACAAGTTCTTGTTTTGTACACTGTCACGGATAACGGCGTGCCTGCCAAGAGTGCATCTGCAACCTTGACAATCAACGTGGCCCCTGTCAACGATCCGCCAGTCGGAGGTGCAGACCCAACGGTGGTTACCGCCGAAGATACTTCTACTACGATTACGATTTCGACTCTACTTGCAAACGATGTTTCAGGACCTGCGGATGAGTCATCGCCCGCACCAACGTTTGTTGCATTGACAGCCCCTATCAATACTGCCAACGGTGGAACCGTAACCCAGGTTGGCGCGACCCTAGTCTATGCCCCCGCTTCGAATTACAACGGACCGGATAGTTTTGTCTATGCGATCAGCGATGGGCAGGCGACCGCAAACGTGACACAGACTTTGCGAGTCTCGGAGGTTAACGATGCTCCAACCGCGGCCACGTTGACTCGAGACGTTTTCGCAAGCGTACCTACAGTTTTTAATATTGCGGCGGACTTGGCGAGTATGCCCAAGGGACCGGCCAATGAAAGTAGCCAAACCCTTCGAGTGCTCCGAATCGTTCCCGAATCGATTACAAGTGGTCGAACAGTTGTATTGAACGCGGACGGAACGATCACTTACACCGCTCCAATTGGCTCCACGGGTCGAGATACGTTTAGATACGAATTAACCGACAACGGGACAACCAATGGAGTTGCTGACCCTAAGACCTCTATCGGAACGTTTAACGTCGATGTACTGCCGTTCATTCCTAGCTCGGTACGCGGCTTCGTTTATATAGACGACAACGACTCCGGTGAGTTTGACGCAGCTTACGAACTGCGGATGGGTGGCGTCGAAGTTAGTTTGACCGTTCCTGCAACCGCGACTTCGCCTAGCCGAACCTTGACTAAGCAGACGCGCGCCGACGGTAGCTATTCGTTTGATTTGCTCCCGCCTGGTGCTTACACGGTATCGTATGTAGTGCCGTTGCTAACGTTCGATGGACGCGGTGCTAACTCTTTCGAAAGAACCATTCTGGCTCCGGGCGGTATCGACGCGGTTTACGATTTCGGCATTGCAGGGGTAAGCCCGCGTTATGCGAATTTGCTTGAAAACCTGGCATCAAATTACTATGCTAAAGACGGTTCGAGGAGGACCACTGGCGTCTACGCGGTGGTCGGTGCCAATGGACGCTCCGAATGGACTATCACCCGAGACGGCTTTGAAGGGGACACGTTCCAAGAAGTTGTTCTTGCCGATGATGGACAAAGGGCATATTTGACTGCAGTACGGGGTGCGACTCACTCGGTTTTCACAGCAACTCTGACGAGGCAACAGTTTATCGCCGTTGCAGATCCAAACGGTGCTAAACTCGTCCGAATCCTAGCACGAAGCTCAGATCTCAGCTGGCAAGCGGTTTCCTTGGCCGCTCCACCGCCCGAAATCAACTTAAAAGCAAGGGCCTACCTCGATTCCGTGGACGAGTTGTTTATCCAAGAAAACTGGACACAAGGAATCGTTTAGCTTTGGGTTAGACCCTGGCGGGCACTATGGAAAGACTCAAGCACCCGAATCCGTTCGGGTGTTTTTTTTGATTTGAGGCAAAAAATTTCTTGATTCCGCTCGCAATTGGGAAATGGTGACCGATACAATGCACCAGGTTGAATAATGTTCTACTTCGCCTGTAATTGAATCAAGGTGGCAGCCATGAATCATCCGATCCAAACGTTTCTAGTTCCAGTTCAACGACGACAACGGATCAGCCGAGGGTTGCGTTGGGCGGTAATGTCGACAGCATTGTCCGCGGTCACAGGGATCGTTTGGCTCTTGGTTCATTGGTTTCAACCAGACTTTTCGACCTCGTGGCTCATTCCTTCGATGGCGACCATCGCTTTGGTCCCGACCTTTTTGGCGTTTGGTTGGCCCGTTAAGCTGCATACGGCCGCGCGATTGATTGACGTCAATTGCAAGCTCAAAGATCGAGCGATTACCGCTTTGCAGTTCGCAGGACTTTCGAATCGAACCGATATTCAAGAGTTGCAATTGGCCGATACGCAATTGCACCTTTCCAAAGTGGATCCCAGTAAAGCGAGACCCATTGCTGCACCTAAATATTCTCTTTGGGCTGCGATGACATGTGCAGGCTTCGTAGCGTGTAGCCTATTGCCACAGGCGGATTCACTTTCGACTGGCCCAATCGAGCCCTTGCAGGTCGTGAGTGAACAAGCGTCGATCCTGGAAGAGACCATGTTGGAAGAATTGGAAACTCTGCGGAAAGAACAGAAGTCTCCTGAGCTCGAGAAGTTGGTCGAGGAGTTAAAGGAGATGCTTGAGGAGATGAAAGCTCCCGATGTGGATCAGCGAGACGCGCTTTCGAAAATGTCGGAGATGCAATTTGCGATCGCGGAGGCTGTCAAGCAGATGGATATAGCTCAGATCGATGCCCAGTTGCAACAACTAGCCGAAGCCATGAAGGCAGCGGACGCGATGAAGGCAGCGGCGCAGTCGATGGAAGAAGGAAAATACGACAAGGCTGCCGCCGACTTAGAAAAGATTGATACGTCCACCATGACTCGCAAAGAGCGAGATGCAGTCGTAGCCAATATGAAAAAGCTGAGCCAAAACCTTGGGAAAGGAAAGAAGGGGGAGCTCAGTGACGCAATCAAGGAAATGACAGAAGGGCTAGAAAAATCCGATGACTCCCAATGCAAAGGCGGTCAGTGCAAAGCTGCCGGCGTTTGCAAAAAGCAAGGCATGAAAAAGAAGATTGGGGAATGTCTAAATTGCCAACTGAATCGCTTGTCGGAGTGCAAAGGATGTTGCCAAGGCGAATGCAACAAGAACGGTGGCAATAACGTTGCGAAGTCGAACTCTCCCAAAAACACGTGGGGTCGAGGTGCTTCGAACAGCCCAACCGGAGACGAAAAGACTTCTTTGGACAGCCAACGCAAGCAGGAGAACATCACTGGAATGGCAGGGGATGGACCTAGTGAACGCGAAGTCACCAGTACGCCGGAAGCCGAGCAGGATGCGACGCGGGCATACTCAGAGAGGTACGTTGAGTTTCGCAAGAAGATGGAGGAGGTCATCGATTCGGAACCGTTACCTCTGGGCCACCGTGAAACGGTCCGACGCTACTTTGAGTCGATTCGTCCAACGAACGAACAGTCGAGTGCAATCGAACAAAAAGTGTCGACGGAGTAACAACATTCTTCAGGTTGAGCGGGAGTTTGTCTCCCCTCAACCTTGTTTTGGCGTCCTATTAGGAAGGCACGCTATCTGACGCGCCCCGATCCGGCTGAAAGCGGTCGTGGAGGGAGTGGAGGGCGAGACAAGCTCCGAACGGACGAGAATGCTTCGCCGCCTTGTCCGTTGGGGTTCTCGCGTAGCGAAAGCCGCGTAGGCTTTCGGCGACTTCAAGAGGTAAATCTAAGTGGATTCGTCCTAATCACCGAAACTCTTGGCGAGTTCCGCTACCCCCAAATTTAGTATGGAAGAAGCACTAGGGTTGCGCTGCAGCGCACGAATACGTTGAACAAAGCCCTGTGGGCGATTTCTTAAAAAAAGCGTATACTCCGAGCCATGGGAACACCGTATTAATTTATGGTTGCCGAAATTAGCCCTCCTTCCATAACGAGAGAGTTTTGCAAATGGCATTGGGAAAGACCTTTGATAGCGTTATTGGCACCGTTGGGAATACACCCATGATTCGCATTAATCGTCTGGTGCCACCTGAACACGCGACGGTCTTTGCCAAATGCGAATTCTTTAATCCGCTTCATAGCGTCAAAGACCGAATCGGGATGGCCATGGTCGAAGATGCCGAGCATAGCGGGCGGCTGACCAAGGAAACACATATTATCGAGCCGACCAGTGGCAATACTGGGATCGCGTTGGCGTTCGTGTGTGCTGCCAAGGGATATCGACTGACGCTAACCATGCCAGAGTCGATGTCCATTGAACGGAGGGCATTGCTGAGAGCCTTGGGGGCCAGTTTGGTTCTTACCCCGGCTGCGGACGGAATGCGGGGAGCGATTTCGAAAGCTTCTGAGTTGGTGGCCAACGATCCGAACGGCTGGATGCCACAACAATTTGAGAATCCAGCCAACCCGGCAATCCATGAGAGCACAACCGGTCCAGAGATATGGACAGACACGTCTGGACAGATCGATGCGATCGTGGCAGGTGTTGGGACGGGTGGTACGATTACGGGCGTAGCTCGCTACATCAAAAGGCTAAATCCAAATTTCAAGGCGATTGCGGTCGAGCCAAAGCAATCACCTGTAATTAGTGGCGGCCAACCTGGCAAGCACAGAATCCAAGGTATTGGAGCAGGCTTTGTTCCAAGAAACTTAGACAAATCGATCGTTGATGATGTCATCCAGGTCGACGACGAAGTAGCCTTTGAATGGGGTCGAAAGCTCGCTAAACACGAGGGGATTTTGGGCGGTATTAGCAGTGGTGCCAATATGTGGGCCGCAGCGCAGCTTGCAGCTCGTCCCGAATTCAAGGGCAAACGCATCGTTACCATCATGTGCAGCCTTGGGGAACGTTATCTTTCGACACCATTATTCGGTGATCTGGGAACCTAATCACCGGACGCTTTGAGAACCATTTTATGCATAGCCACCGACCGTATCCGCGACGCCAGTTTCTTTCACATTGTGCAAGCATGGCTGCCCTGACGACTGGTCTTTCCATGGTGAAGGCGTCCCCACGCTGTTTCGCGAATGATGGAGTTCGAGATTCGAGAGATCCAAATTGGGATCGATCCACTCGCGAGGGGCTCGCATTCCTCGCTCGAACGCAGTCGAGCATAGGAAATTGGACGACACCTCCTTATCCCGTCGCGATTGGAGCTTTGGCTGGACTGGCATTGTTATGCAGTGGCTCGACCATCACTCAGGGAACGTATGCCACGCAGATCAAGCGCACCACCGATTTCTTGATCAGTCGCAGCCGAAAAAATGGCTTGATTGGCGAAATCGACGATCAACGTTACACCTATGGCCACGGCTTCTCCATGCTTTTTCTTTCGCAAGTTCTTGGAGAAGAAGGTCTGCAGGACCGGCGCGACGATTTAATGGATGTCTTAAACAAGGCGGTGTCATTTTGTGGAAAAGCACAGACGCCGGCCGGAGGGTGGGGCTATCTCAGCGCGAAAGACGGTAGCGACTATGACGAGGGTTCGACGACGATTACCCAGGTCCAAGGTCTAAGAGGCTGTCGTAATGCTGGCATCGCCGTCCCCTCCGAGATCATCGAATCGGCGAAACGATACATATACAAATGCCAGAATGACGATGGTGGTATTAGCTATTCGAGTCAACAAATGGGGGCCTCGCGGCCTGCTATCACGGCAGCAAGTCTTGCTGCGCTCTATAACGCAGGCGACTACGAGAGCAAGAAGGTGCCTGAGATGTTGGCTTATAGTCGAAAGAACCTCTACAGCATCGGGCCAGGTGACGACTCTTTTGGTCATTGGCATTACACCTATCTCTACTACAGCCAAGTCGTCTATCGGCAAGGAGATGAGGAATGGCTACCCTTCCGGGACCGACTTTATACTCGCATTGCGAACGAGCAAAGCGCGGACGGTTCTTGGGAAGGCTCCATCAACAAGATCTACACCACTGCCTGCAACTTGATCATGCTGCAACTGGATCTTGGGTACCTTCCGATCTTCCAGAGATAGTGGATGATTGTCGTGTGGTTTCGTGCGGCGTGTTTGCCATTGTCGCCTTTCGCTCCGCGAAAGTGCGTCTAGTAATCGCACTTTCGCGGAGCGAAAGACGACATTAATATCTCCAACATGGATCGCTACGAATGAATTCCGGACCGAAGCCCTTGGCTAAGAATCATTTACTCAATGACGACGCCTTCCTCCTTTGCAGGACGACATTGGACAACGCAGATGCGTGGCGAGTCGAGTCACATAGGTTGGACAACGGTGGGCTCGTATTGGATTTTGGAGTGAGAATTCCGGGCGGAATAATGGCCGGTCTGATGTTAGCCAGGATCTGCATGTCGGGACGGGCTGAGATTACGATCCAGCCAGCCAGCTATGCAATTGGCCCTTGGTCTCTGATTCAAGTCACTACCGATCAGCCTGTCCAGGCATGTATGGCTTCACAGTATGCAGGCTGGCCCGTGAAACAGGACAAGTTCTTTGCGATGGGTTCCGGTCCCATGCGTGCCAAACGGGGGAAAGAACATGTGCTGCAAAGTCTGGGCGTATCCGACTCGAGTCGTTATGCCGTCGGAGTCCTCGAGTGCGACTCGCTTCCCGACGAGTCCGTCGTTGAAATGATCGCGGCGGAATGTGGGGTCGCAACGGAAGACACGGTGATCTGCGTTGCACCTACACGATCTATGGCTGGAACCATCCAGGTGGTTGCTCGCAGTGTTGAAACTTCGATGCACAAGCTTTTCGAACTCGGCTTTGATTTGGGTTGCGTTGTTTCAGGGATTGGGACTGCTCCGCTGCCACCTCCGGCATTGGATTTTGTGCAGGGGATTGGACGAACGAACGATGCGATTCTGTACGGGGGGCACGTAACACTTTGGTTGAACGCCGACGACGATCAGATCCGGGAAATCGGGCCCGAAGTTCCAAGTCTTGCATCGCGGGACTATGGAATCCCGTTCGCACAAACTTTTAAAAAGTACGAATACGATTTTTACAAAGTCGATGCTGGCCTCTTCAGTCCTGCCATGATCACGATCGTCAATCTCAAGTCGGGTCGATCGTTTCGATATGGCTCACTTCGACCTGACATTCTAGCCCAGTCGTTTGGAGAATCGTTTTTTGAAGTGCCGAAAGACCCAGTCTCGTTATGATCGAGGGCATCGACCAACCTTTGGACGGTCCATTGCGTGTCGGCGTTTTAGGCTCGCCAATAGGCTGGTACATGAAGGACTTGCAACGGGCTGCTGCGGACATGCCGGTTCAACGGCCGACCACGGTTGAATCGTTGTCTTTTAGCAAGCTCAGCGTTTGGTCGGAAGGGTCGCGTTTGCCAACAGCCAGGACTTGGACGCAGGCCACTGAAATCAACTCGGCTCCCAAAACCATGTCTTTGTCTGATTGCCATGCCGTCTTGGTGCGATCCATGCCGCTCGGCTCGGTTGAGCAAATCGTCTTTCGGATGAATGCACTGCATGCCGCACAGAGTTTCGGAGTGCACGTAATCAATCCAGCTCGGTGTCTGGAAATCGCGATCGATAAATGGCTAACGTTGGACATCGCGCAACGTCACGGGCTGCTGACTCCACGGACTGTTTGTTGCCAGACCCGCGATGACGCTCTGCAAGCATGGGAGGTCCTCGGTGGCGACTGCATCGTGAAGCCCATCTTTGGTGGCGAGGGGCGTGGTATCGTGCGAGTGACGGATCCGGACATGGCATGGCGTGTATTTAGTACTCTCGAGCAACTGCAATCGGTCATTTACGTTCAGGAGTTTCTAGAGAGTAATGGGTACGATTTGCGATTGCTGGTCGTAGGCGAAGAGTTGTTTTGCGTACGACGCGAGAATTGCGGCGATTGGCGATCCAACATCGCACGCGGTGGTCAAGCGATTCCGCATGAACCCACGTTTGAGCAGATTTCCATTGCATTCCGGGCAAGCAAAGCGATCGGAGGTTGGATGATCGGGGTGGACATCTTGCCAACCAAGGATGGTCGCAACGTATTGTTAGAACTAAATGCCGTTCCAGGATGGCGCGCGACAGCCGGGGCGTTGCATGTTGACATGGCGCAATTGATTTTGCATAGACTGCATGAGCGCTTAATTTGGGGGTAGCGGAACTCGCCAAGAGTTTCGGAGGTTAGGACGAAGCCACTTAGATTTACCTCTTAAAGTCGCCGAATGCCTACGCGGCTTCCGCTACGCAAGAACCCCAACTCTTAGGCTGGATAGGATCTAAAAGCTTGGATTAATCCCAGCACTACTAGCTGAGCACTTCTTGAACAACTCTGGCAGGCTGAACGCCCGTCAGACGGAAATCCAGCCCCTGCGAGCGAATGCTTAGGCGTTCGTGATGAAGTCCTAGTTGATGGAGCAGCGTCGCGTGGATGTCCCGAACGTGAACCGAATGATCGATAGGCCCGAAGCCAAACTCATCCGTCTCGCCGAAACTCAATCCGGGCTTGAATCCTCCACCCGCAAACCACATCGTAAACGCATCGATATGGTGGTTCCGCCCAGTCGACTCGCGAACTTCGCCCATGGGCGTTCGGCCGAATTCACCGCCCCAGATCACGATCGTATCCTCGAGCAAACCGCGACGCTGCAAATCGAGCACCAAGGCTGCCCCGGATTGGTCGATCTCGCGGCTGATCGATGGCAGATGCTCCTCGAGGTTTTCAGTGGGACCGCCGTGATGATCCCAGTTGGTGTGGTACAGTTGGACGAATCGCACTCCTCGTTCTACCAACCGTCGTGCCAGCAAACAGTTTCGAGCAAAGCTCGCTTCTTTTGGATTCTTGATGCCGTAGAGATCCAGCGTCTCCTGGCTCTCATCGCTGGTGTCCATCAATTCGGGCGCACTGGTTTGCATGCGATACGCCATTTCGTAGGCGTTGATACGAGTTGCAATTTCTTCATCGCCGGTTTCGGCCAGCCGTTTGGCATTCAACTGGCGAACAGCGTCGAGCACTTGCACTTGTTGTTTTTCGCTAACCGATTCTGGAGTGGTTAGATTCAGGATTGGCTCACCTTGATTGCGAAGGGGAACGCCTTGATAAGTCGTCGGCAGCATGCCGCTGCCCCAAAGGATCGATCCTCCGCGAGGGCCTCGGGGTCCGCTTTGAAGCACGACGAAGCCGGGCAGGTCGTCGCATTCACTTCCGAGTCCGTAAGTTAACCATGAGCCTAGACTTGGGCGTCCGAACTGGCCGGTGCCTGTGTTCATAAAGAGTTTGGCTGGTGCATGATTGAACAAGTCGGTCTTGCAGGTGCGAATGAAAGTTAATTCGTCCACAATGCGGGCTGTGTACGGCAGCAAATCGCTAACCCAAGCGCCGCACTTACCGTGCTGTTGAAAGGTACGCCTTGTGCCGAGGAGATTGATGCGGTGGCTGCTGTCCATGAAGGCAAATCGCTTGCCGTCCAAATAACTCTGCGGAATCGGCTGCCCATTGAGCTGGTTCAGCATCGGCTTATGTTCGAACATGTCGAGTTGCGAAGGGCCGCCCGCCATGAACATGTAGATGACCCGCTTGGCGCGAGCAGGAAAGTGCGTCGGCTTCGGGGCGAGTGGGTTGGTCACGACTTCATGATTGTTGGCCGGCGTCGAACCTGACAGGAGATTCGCGAGGGCAATCGAACCGACACCCACTCCACACTGGTTGAAGAAGTGACGACGCGTTTGTTGTTGTAGGAAATTTGCGTTGATCATATGGAATGGGTACAGTCGTTATTCACGGGTAACGGTTTCGTCCAAGTTGAGCAACACGCGGGCTGCGCTCAAGGAATCGAGTTCGTTCAGGATCGCGAGTTCGTCGGGTCTTGGGCGGCGCGAAGCGCATCGTCGGAATGCGACTTCTAACCCCTCGTCCTTAATGATCTTTTCCAATGCCGTGGCAAATTCGAAGAACCCTGAATCGTTCATTAATGTTAGGGCTTGAAGTGGCGTGTTGCTGCGAACACGACGTGTGCAGGTGCTGAAGCCATCAGGTGCATCGAAGACGTTCAGCGAGGGAGGTGGTGTCGCGCGGTAGATGAACGTGTAGAGGCCGCGTCGGTAACGGTCCTCACCCGTACTAACTTTCCAATCTCGCTTGACCTGTCCCTGGCCCATCACCCCTTGGGGAATAGGCGGATAGACAGGCGGCCCGCCGATCTTGGACGACAGGAGTCCACAGGCAGCAAGCTCTACATCGCGCACAATCTCCCCTTCGAGTCGCAAGCGACGCTGGCGGGCAAGCGAATAATTGCCTTTGTCTTTTTCCCGCAAGTCTGCTCGATCTATGGAGGATTGTTGGTAAGTCTTTGAGGTCACTATCAGTCGATGCAGTTCCTTGAGACTCCAGCCACGTTCCATGAACTCAACAGCAAGCCAGTCCAACAATTCTGGATGGCTTGGTGGTGAGCCTTGCAATCCAAAGTCGTTTTCGGTTTCGACCAGTCCACGACCAAAGTAGTGTTGCCAGGCGCGATTGACGATAACTCGGGCAGTCAATGGATTGTTCGGTGAAACGATCCAGCCCGCCAAATCGAGTCGATTGACGGTACCCGCAGCGTTTTCCAGTGGTGGAAGAACGGCGGGTGTACCGCACGTAACTTCGTCGGCAGGACGAGTGAAATCTCCCTTGATATAAACGTTTGTTTTTCGAGGGGTAGGCAGTTCCTTCATGACCATAGTGGTAACACTGCCGGAGAGTAATTTTTCGATCTCCTTTAAGCGATTTTGAAGTTGTTGAAAATTCTCATTCATGGATCCTGGTCCTGCCGCATAGAGACTTCGCTTTTGGGCAGCGTTGCGTTTTGGCTTTTCGCTTGCTAGTAGTTTTTGGACTTCTTTGGAAAGTGCTTTTGTTTGTTCTGTCGTGAGCGATTCCTCCCAATCGCGCAGGGAATCAGCAGCCTCGGCAACGATCTCGCGAATCGACGATTCCAAATCCTTTTGCTCTGCGATCAAGGCAGGTGCTTTGAGTTCCGGATCGTAGAGAGTCAGGTTGGGTTCTTCCTGATTGTTGAAGAACGCGAAGAACCGATAGTATTCTTTTTGTTCGATCGGATCGAATTTGTGATCATGACACTGGGCGCAACCAATGGTAAGCCCGAGCCACACAGTGCCTGTGGTCGCCACGCGATCGAAGACGCTGTCGATACGAAACTGCTCTGGATCAATACCTCCTTCCTGGTTGATTTGGGTATTGCGGTGAAATCCAGTGGCCACGCGTTGGTCGTCGGTTGCGTTTGGTAGCAAGTCTCCGGCCAACTGTTCGATCGTGAACTGGTCGAATGGCAAATCGCGATTAAGGGCATCGATGACCCAATCACGGTACTTCCAAATTTGACGCGGTGCATCGACAGAGTATCCATTGCTGTCGGCATAGCGAGCTTGATCGAGCCACCATCGGCCCCACCGTTCGCCGTAATTTGGACTTCGCAGCAAGTGTTCGATCCATTCACGATTCGCCGCGTCGGCATTTCGTTTGAAAGAAGTTACGAACGCATCGACTTCGGAAAGCGTGGGTGGTAGTCCTACCAGATCGAGTTTCAACCGACGCATCAGCGTGATGGGATCGGCTTCTGGGGATGGAGAGAGTCCTTGTTTGGCGAGTCCGGCGAGGATGAAGTTATCGATGGGGTTGGCGAGCGAATCGCCGTGAGGGATATTCTTTGGCGGCTGGACCTTTAATGGAGCGATAAAGGCCCAATGCTTGTCGTAGTGAGCCCCCTGTTCTACCCAAGTTTTTAGGATGGCTTTTTGGGCATCGGTCAGTTTCTTGCCCGACTCCTGCGGAGGCATGATGGCGTCGTCGGTAGCAAGTATTCGCTTTACAAGTTCACTCTCATCGGGATTGCCGGGTAAGATTGCAACCTCGCCTGAGTCCAACTTGGCCACGGCACCTTCAGGCGTATCGAGGCGCAAGCCTGCTTCCCGTTTGGCTTTATCGAAGCCGTGGCAGGCGAAGCAGTTCTCTGCGAGAATCGGGCGGACGTCACGGTTGTATTCGAGCTTTTCCGCATAAAGACTAGGCAATCCAAGTATTAGGGGCAGAATCACGACAAGCCAACTTAGGCAAAACCGGGAAAAAGTACCGGTGAGCAACATGCATAAACTCCGGAAGGAACTGGCTGGTCAATACCGAAGCTTCGTTTCGGTATCGAAGTTGCGGGAAATTGCGGATGGTTACATGGGTGGGGTAAACTGCTTCTATAATAACCAATCTCCTGAAAACTGGCGAAAAATGGCAAGGAATTAATCCCAATCGGTAACTTGCAAACGCACTGAGCGGAGAAAATTCGCATCCATTCCTGGCTTGTTAGCGTAGAATTCGGAGATTGATGGGTTTTCGTGTTTGCTTTCCACAAGTAGAGACAAAGGTTTGCAATGCTAGAAGTGGATGAATCACCCTCACAATCGAAGGATTCGGTACTTGCCCAGGTCGCTAGGCGAGACCCGGATTCGCTCAATTATTGCATTGAGCGGTACGGCAACCTCATTTGGTCGCTGGCCAGACGCTATTCGCCGGGCCAAGCGGATGCCGAAGATGCGGTTCAGGAGATTTTTTTAGAACTTTGGCAAAAAGCGGACCGTTTCAATCCAGCCATGTCGGCCGAAACTACATTTGTCACCATGATTGCCCGGCGTCGCCTAATCGACCGTTATCGCAAACAGTCTCGGTCGTTGGAAACGACCAGTGCCGAGAACGACTTCGATGA
>JBBRJI010000033.1:0-15947 GCA_038219625.1 Pirellulales bacterium
GCCAAGAACTGGCTAAACGGCCAACCCCGCACTCCCTAGCCTCGGGTGAAGACGAGAGCGACAATCTTGCTGGTCGATGGGTCAATGCCTGCGATTTGAGCGAGCGCGATATCCTGCAAAGCTCGAACGGCAGTCAGGTATCGATTACTTCCATATCAATCCGTACTGTCACGGATCTGGAAGTTTGTAATCTCAGCGTTGGCGAAAATCATTGCTATGCGGTCGGGATAGAGAGCGTACTGGTTCACAATGCAACTTGGTGCAGCGTCTTGACCGAGTTGCATCCAGGATGGGACAAGATAAGGGCGAACTTGGCCAAGAAGTTTAATGTGGCGTTGGACAAGATCCACGGTCACCACATTGTGCAAAATGCGATTCCAAAGGAGTTTGACCTCGTTCCGAAAAAGATTCGAAACGGGAAGTTAATACGAAATCTCACCGATGCAGAGTTTGAAGATCTAGCGACCAAAGATCTATTGTCTCCTACGGAACAATCAGCTTGGTATATCGGCAAATCGCACGATTTGATGAAGAAGGCGGACGTTGAGACTTATTCGACAAAACAGTCTGGTGTGACAAAAGATGCAATGCTAAAAACACTGGCTCTTCCGCAGAATCTGTGGGTAAAAATCGCTTGATATAGCTCCGCTTCAGCGCGTTGGATTTTACGCATTACTCGAAAAACAAGCCGACATGTTTGAAATAAGTCAGGGGCCACCGAAGCAGCCCCTGGCTTGTTTTCCGACTCCAATGGCGCTCGAGTTGGTTCCCACCAGAGCCCTATCCTCCACGGAAGTAATGCAATGATATCGATTGCGAATTTCGTTCGCAACTAAACAAGGAAAGCATCTTGAATCAAAATCAGTAGAATGGGGTTTACTACGACTCCAAACAAACGGACCGAGCTTCAAGATGCAACTAAAGACTATCCTCAATCGCGTAGAAAAGCAAAAGGGATTCGTATATTCCGAGGCACGCATGTCCAAGGCTGGCCACATCGAATTCACGCTCCAACCACGTCGCGGCTCAAAACCGATTTGTGGTGCTTGCGGCAAGAAGGGAGCGACCTACGATCACTCGACCACGCGCCGGTTTGAGTTTGTTCCACTTTGGGCGATACGCGAATGCGTTGCTGACCTGCTGCCATACGCTGCCATACGGCGTCAATTGCAGTGAAAGAGAATGAGTGCCGACGCTGCCTTTTTCGTCGACTCTCCATTCTCTTTCTGCGTTGATGGGATCTGTTTATGGAAGCGTTGAGTGGATCTTGGATGGGGACTGTATCGATGAGGGGAAAGGAAGGATGTCTCAATCCGAATACACCAAATGTGTGACCAATCGTTGATAGCGTTTTGCTTTTCAAGCACAACAGGAGTCAAGCGACGAACACTTGCACCAACAGTCACTCGGTAATAACCGTCTAGTTTGGCTCGTTACCAATGGAGCCTGCTATTGATGCAAATTCGCCGCATTACTCGCGTTGGCCACGAACGTTATCGACCTACGGTGTTGGTACTTTGCCATCGACGATTTCCTGTGGATTAAGCATTTGAATTGGCGAAAATCTTTTGAAGTCCTCAACGTTGAAGGTAAGTAGCAGAGTGATAGAATGTCTTTCCATAGCCGCTGCCAATCGGGCATCGTGAGCATTCTTTCCAATCACTTGGTGAAGCGTGACCAGCGAGATCCAATGCCCAAAAACTCCGCGTTCATCTCGAAGCAATGGAAACTGGAGAAGGAGCTCGTCGACGGAGCTTCGTGCATCACTACTACTTAAGCCAAGGCCGTTTTTATCAATTGGGCGTGTGGCCAAGACCCAAAACTCGTAGATGTTCTGTGGGACCAAGCATGGCGAGAAACCCAACTGCTCAAGTTTGAGGATCGCGGATTCCGCGATTGGAGAATGTGGATGCACGGGCTGAAACAGCCTGAGAATGATATTGGAATCCAGAAGGAACTTCATTCACCGCATCCAGCATAGATGGACTCTCGGGAATCGTCGACAAAGTGTTTTGTTTTCGGAGCACGTTGTCTCCAATTCGAGAGCCAATCGCTGAAACTGGATGAAGAAGGATTTGGGGCATCGAGGGTCGGTTCCCCTAGGGAGAGTTCTTCACGAAGCGCATCAACCACGAATGCAGCGACGTCCTTTCCAGCGGCCGAAGCACGGAGCTTCAAGGCCTGTTCAAGATTTGCAGGTACTTGAATTTGAAGATTCATGGTCGTTTTTCCCGCACTAGGCAATTTGTACAACATCATTGTGGATAAAGAATTCCAGGACAATTCTATCGTTGCCAACGAATCGGATATCCCGTTCCCTATCATAACACCTGAAGATTGCGAGATCCAAGGCGAATTTTCGATCCCAACCCAACTACCTCGGTTTCTTGCCCTAGCTCACTAGATCGGTTGATCTTTAGGGAAGCTACGGCATGGCTTGTGAGGTGACACGTTTCGAAGCAAGTTCGAAGAGTGCGAAGTTCAGTAAAGGGCTCTTTATTACGACAGGATCGTTTAGTCGCGATGCAGTTAAGGAAGCAACCAGGGATGGTGCTCCACCTTTAGATCTAATTGACGGCGATCAACTTGCAGAAATGCTGAAGGAACTCCGTCTTGGAATCTCCGTACAAACGGTCGAAAAGGTAGTTGTTGACTCTAATTGGTTCAGATCGATTTAGGGCATTGAGCCGTGAATGCACAAACGGCGGCCAGCACTGGTTCGAGGTTAGTATAGGTAGAGAAAATGAAGATGAACCAACTTCCCCGAACTGTTGGAAATGGGAAAATCGAGGTCGCTGCACCAAGCGAACTCGCTAATTCGGCATTGCCTGATACCGAACAAATGGACGATTCTGAGCTTTTGAGAACTCTTGCAGCGATGGGTACGTTTGCGGCTGCTTTTCCTGAAAATCAAGATGGCGAGGATCTTAGCCAACGGGCACGAGAATCAGCCGACTGGGAAAAATCCCAATTTGATGCACGAGCCAAGAAGCTCGGGAGCCTTTTTGAGTGAAAGAGCTAGACCTGCTAGAACTTTCGCGTTGTGCTTGCGCGAAAGCGGATGCCTCATCTTCAAGGGTCGCGACGAATTTGCAAGGTGGTTGCGTGGCCGGTACAATCGGGACATCTTACAGACAAATTTCAACGGCAGAGTAGGCAGGACGATTGTGTCGCATGATCCCGATTTCAAAAGCTTCCCATAAAAAGTGTTCGACGGCTCTTACCCTGCCATCTCCGTTTGATTCGGTCGGAAGCAACGAGTTAGCAGACACCTCTCTCTCAGGCCCGACAAGCGCGCAGATCGTCAGCGATGCACGAGGTTCACTCGATCGTCGAAGGTTCTTCCAGGCAACGACCGCTTTGAGCGCCGTAGCCCTCAGCAAGACGTTTGGTCCTCTGGCAAGAGGCCTAGCAGAAGAACCGACCCCTTCAGGGAAAGTGACGGCAGTCAATGTGGATAAGGCCACCATTGCCGTTGGTGACGCGACATTCACGGTGCATAAAAGTGCGCAGATCCAGGTCAACGGCAAACGGGGCAAGCTCCGCGATGTAGAACCAGGAATGGTTGTAGAACTGACTTTCAACTCGCCGCGATCACCAGTACGGGTTGTTAGTAAGATTGAGGCTTCAGGGGTCCGTGAGGAACCCGGGACTGGGGACCTTCCGAAGGGGCCGGTGCAGACGGTCTCTAGGTTTGCTGACCTTCCCAAGGCCTTTATTCAGCGTTCACCCGAGTTCAGCGGGCCCAGGATCTATTGGACCGCACAAGAAACGCCAACATCGCCTTCGGTTATGTGGACGGCCGTCAAAGATTCGCCCGCTGGCTCATTCTCTTACCCCCGGCCTCTCTTTCCAGCTATCGAATGTGCAGAAGGCGACGGATGTATCGTTGTGGCGTTCAACGGGGGGCCGCTCCTTTATGCCTGTAGGGGGCCGTACGATTTGCCCAATAGGGCGCCGCACGAGCATCCGCGTGGCCCATTGACGCAACCGCGGTCAATTTCAGACGTCAAGACGCATGGGCTTTTGCGGTCTCCGCGGCTATCGAATGATGCGAAAAAATTATATTGTGACCGGGTCGTAGGAAATAACATTCAGCTAGTCGTTTTTGATTTCGATAGATCCAACCGCGATGTTTACGACTTTGACGCGCCCACAGAAATCCAGGTGCCTGCGAATTTTGCGGGCCGCTTAAAAAATCTTTATCCATTATTCAACAAGACGGCGCTTGTTTGCCTCCAGGATCAGGAAACACCTGGGCCGACGGTTTTTCTTTTGAGCGGTGGCAACGGTTCGACATCGTTTACGAAATGCGAGCCCGTAGTGGCCGAAGATCCTAAGCATGGCGATGTAAGAGGGTTTTCTCCTGCGACGCAAGATTACAGGGATCTCTTCCTCACAGGGTTGGGCCCTCCGAAAGGTGGGCCGGCGGCTTTCATTTTTAAGGTGAAGGTAAAAGGCCTGGGGGAGTAGTGAGCTAGTCTTACAAGACCAAACGGTTTACCGATTGGGTCACTGATTAATTTTGGAAGGATCGTCCATTGGGAAACACGACAAGGCCATGAAGCCATACCTTACGTTCAGATCACCAACAGCCACACAATCACGCAAGGGGCCATCCATCTTGTTATTGTACCCTTCTTCCGTCGGGCTTGACGAACGTTCGGTTGCATTCAAAGGCGCAATGCCCAGCAAGAGCGGGAAGTTCGCCATTGCCGAGTGCTAGTTAGCGATTCTTTCGCTAGCAAGTTAATCGGAACACAGGTTGGTTAGTGCCAACAACAGTGCTTCGCTGCCATCTCGGTTCGCGAGTGCCGGCCGTTAGTACGCCAAAACAAGGTTGGTGGGGGACAAGCCCCCGACCAACCTGAAGGCCAGCCCGACCAACCTGAAGGCCAGCCTGACCAACCTGAAAGGCCAGATCGCAGAACGGAACAAAACTCGCATCAACGCATTTTTCGCAAACTGCTATTTGTCGCACAGCCCAGGCGCTGCCGCGGTGCCCCAAAAGAACGTGACACCGGATTCACCGTGGTCATAGTTATGCACTATTCTCCGTTCGGAACTCGGATCTAATTCAATGTGGGGTGGTGAATGAAACCGCACCGGCCGCAGACCTGCTTTTGACTTCCATTCCGATACTGGCCGAGAGTGGGCTGCAATCGATTTGCCAGCCACATACCACGCAAACCTTTTTCGAAATATCGCTTGATTTACCCCTTCACAATTCAATAGGAATGTAGGCTGAAACCATGCGGAAGACCATGGTCGGATCAAAAGGGTTCCCGATTACGGATGATATACGACTTAATTGCTTCTAATTCATCTGCTTTTGACGAAGTTGGGATTGGAGGAATGGCATTACATGCCTACTCTACCGGAGTGATCTAGAAGTGAGTCGAGTGAACGCGGAACCATTTTTGGAATTCAACGTGAACTGTTATTCGTTCCATTTGAGCCCTGCATGCGTAATCCTAAAGAACTCTTGGTCGCTTCGAAAGCCTTTACGTCTGAGACGAGATGGATTAGCTGGTGGCATTTGCTTTCCGCAATTGCTTGCTATTCCCTTAGTTTGATTGTCGCCTGCTCCGATTTCTTCCCGATGGTATTGCGGGTGGTTGCCAGTTGCTTGAGCGGACTGGTTATTGTTCGATTGTTTATCATTTACCACGATTACAACCACGGCGCAATCCTGAAGAAATCATGGATTGCGGCGTCGATTCTGAAATTTTATGGATTATTGGTGCTGAGTCCATCAAGCGTTTGGAGCCATTCGCATGACCATCATCACAAGCACAACTCCAGATCTTCCGGCAACAATTCGGGTTCGTACCCGCTGATGACCCGTGACGAGTACCTCAAAGCGAATCGTTGGAAACGCTTGGGCTATGCCATTTCGCGTCATCCCATTACGGTTTTTGGTGGCTATCTGACCGTTTTCCTCTATGGAATGACGATTCGGTCTTTTTTCAGGAATCCCAAAAAGCACGTCGACGCAGGCGTGGCAGTCGTTTTGCACGTTGCCTTGCTGACTTTTTGTTGGATGCAAGGTTGGGACATTCTCCTGTTGGGGATGTTGTTGCCATTGACGGTTGCCTGCGGTCTAGGAGCTTATTTGTTTTACGCTCAGCACAATTTCCCGACTTGCCAATTGCATCGTCGCGAGGATTGGCACCACGTTTTGGCGGCACTGAAGTCCTCCAGTTACATTCGCATGAGCAAACTGATGCATTGGTTCACCGGCAACGTGGGTTACCATCACGTGCATCACTTGAACGCGAAAATCCCTTTCTATCGTTTGCCCGAGGCGATGGCCGCCATGGAAGAGCTTCAGACGCCAGGCACAACTTCATTGCATCCCAGGGATATCCTGGCGTGTTTCCGTCTCAAGTTATGGGACGCCGACCGAGGCCATTTCATCTCGTTCCGTGAAGCCGTAAAGGCGTAGCAACTGGGATCCGTCCGTCTCCACCCACGATGAAGTCGTGTTGCGATATGGCCTGTTACGCGAGGGACAGTTTGAAATCTACCTATAAACTGGGTGGCACGCTCTGAGGTACCAAGGGCGTGGTGAATCGCTAGAGTCATTTGCCACACTTCCCACGCCCAACGCTAATCGCTTTGGGCGTGCCACACTGTGGCCTGGCCTGGTAGTCTTCTGTCTGCCGTTCGCCTTATGCCCATACGGAAAAACCACCTGGATGGAAGATAGGTCTAATTTGTGCTGATCGAAATCCGGCAACCTGCTATGATGTTGGAGCTTTTCCGACGCCTATACCCGCAGCATTGGTTGCTGAGTTCCGAATGAAAGGGTCGGGCAGATCGACAAATAAAGAGAAAGTGATTAGAAAACAATGTCAAGAAAATTTCGTCAATGGTCGCTCGGTTTGGCGACCCTAGCAATGAACTTCAGTGGTGCCACCCTAGCCACCGCTCAGGAGCTCACGATTGGTTCCAAGGCCCCGAAGCTCGACATCGAACACTGGGTCAGCAACGGCAATGACAAGTTCAAGCCGGTCACGGAATTCGAAACGGAAAAAGTATACGTCGTCGAGTTCTGGGCAACTTGGTGTGGTCCATGCGTCATGAGTATGCCACATTTGGCCGAGACTCAAAAGAAATACGCGGAAAAAGGAGTGCAGTTGATCAGCGTAAGCGATGAAGATCTCGAAACCGTAAAAGGATTCCTCGAAAAACCTGTCAAAGGAGCAGAGAAGGATGACAAAGAAAACACGTATGGAAAACTGACCAGCGTATATTGCCTGACGACCGACCCCGACAAATCGGTTTACGAAGGGTACATGGATGCGGCCGGCCAAAATGGTATCCCCACTTGCTTCATCGTTGGCAAGTCTGGGTTGATCGAATGGATTGGTCACCCGATGGAGATGGATGAACCGCTCGAGAAGGTCGTCGCCGGCAGTTGGGACCGCGCCGTCTACTTGGCGTCGTTCAAAAAAAGCCAACAGATAGACTTGCTGATGGCTAAGGTAGGTCGTTCCGTGCAATCCGGAAACATCAAGGCAGCGCTTAAGATTCTTGCCAAAGCAAAGGAAGATGCGGCTGGTGATGAAGCAACGATTGAGGCGGCGGAAGAAGTAGAAGTCCGTGTCAACGTTTATTCGGCCATGAAGAAACTGCAAGAAGGCAGCGTAGATGAAGCCCTCGCAGAAATCGAGACCATTTCAAAAACGGCCAAACCAGCCCAAAAGCAACAGCTCGCGATTGCTAAATGCAAGGCGCTGATCACTATTGTTTCGGAAACTGGAAAACGTGATGACCAAGCGTCCAAAGCCCTGATGGAAATTGCCGAAAGCAAAGAGATTGCCCCGAACACGTTGAACGAGCTCGCTTGGAGCATCTACGAAGCCGCAAGTGCGGATGAAAAATTCTCGAAACCCTTGATTGCTGCCGCGGTAGTTGCTGCTGAGAAAGCGGTCGCGAAGGAGCCTGAAAACGGGCCTATCCTCGATACGCTGTCTCATTTGGTTTACACACAAGGGAACCTAGACCGAGCCATCGAATTGCAGACGAAAGCGGTTAAGAACGCACCCGCCGAAATGAAGGAAGATCTGCAAGCGTTCTTAGACGAGTTAAAGCAAGAAAAATCCAAGAAGTAAAATCAAAAAGCAGTTGCGGTGCGGCCGTAGCCGCATCGTGCTTGTTTAACCGTTTGGATTATTGCGAAAGTTGTAGCGGCCTGGATCGAACACGACAGGCCACGCCCGGACGTTGGTGGGCGCGTACTATGGAATGTTCTCCGGCATATTATGTTTTAAGAAAGTGTTGCAATCTTTGAACTCATCAACACTTCGGCGAGCGATCTATCTTTGTCTGTTGGCGGCATGGACTGTTAGTGCTTGCCCAGCAATCGCTCAGGAAACCGGAGCGACCACGGAAATTGACGCAGCCATCAATCGGGCAGTCACGTTTCTGCTTTCGCAGCAACAGACCAATGGTTCCATCGCAGACCGAGGGCACGAAAACGCGATGACGTCTTTGGCTATCATGGCGCTCGCGTCTGTTGGACACCAACCGACGGACCCGACCGCCGAAGGGGCCGTAATGAAGAAGGGGCTCAAATTTGTTCTTGGTGTCAATCGACAAGACAAAGCAGGATACTTTGGAGCAAGCGATGGTTCCAGGATGTATGGTCACGGCATCGTCACCCTTATGCTGACAGAGATGATTGGTATGGGGGGAGACGACCTAACCGATGATGCAATTCATCAGGCTTGTCAAAAAGCCATCGATCTTATTATTCGAAGTCAGCGCATAAAAAAACCGGCGTTTGCTAAGGGAGGTTGGCGATACACTCCCGATGCGGTCGACAGCGACTTGTCGGTATCCGTCTGGCAACTCATGGCTCTGCGCAGTGCCAAGAACGATGGTCTTGACGTTCCTTCCTCAACAATCGATGACGCGATCGGTTACTTGGTTCGTTCCTTCACCTCGCCTGTCGACGCCAATGGCCAGCCCAGGCAAGCCAAGAACGGCTTTTCGTACGAAGCCAACAACGATAGCCCAACCTTTACCATGTCCGCGGCGGGGCTGCTTGCGATGCAAGTCTGCGGTCAGTACGATTCGCCGCTGGTTGCCGGTGCCACCGATTGGCTCAAAGAGCATCCTCCAAAGTGGAGTGAGCGTTTTGTTCTGTACGGTCTCTACTACTACGCTCAAGGTATGCATCAACGCGGCGGTGAGACGGCGGAGTCCGCTTCGAAATTGGTTGCATCCGAGTTGCTCAAACATCAAGATGCCAAAGGATTCTGGCAATCGTCGAGCGGTGAAGAGCAAAACGCTGGCAAAGTTTACTGCACCGCGTTGGCAATTCTGAGTCTGTCTGTGAAGTACCATTACCTGCCGATTTACCAACGATGAAACCGAGCGACTGACAGTCTTTACCAAGGGGCGATGAAATGCCCCCGAGTTTTACTCGGGGATATTTACCATCCCTCTAGAGCAGATGGTCAAATCCCTCGGCATAAAGCCAGGGGCATGCGGAAAAGCTCCGAATGGCAAACCATTCGTGCGCGACGTAACTCGACGCCGACACGTTGAAGGGGTGAAAACCACACACCGCCCACAATGGAATCGAAGCGGCCGAATCGATCTTGATCACAGCATAGAATCGCCTTGAAGTCGCCTCACTCCTCGGCGTCACGGATCTGTTGCCAGGTAAATCGGCTGCGAAAAGGGGTAGCCACCAACAAATAGAGGATTGGAATCTGCGTCGTTGTTCTAGGAATAGGACCGATTCAGAACTGGGCAGTTGAAGCCGCACGCCCTCACTGGTTTCTAGTAGAGATCGGACCTGTGTTCACAGTGAGATAGAAGGAGAGGAAGCGGCTCAATCCTACGTACAATCTTTCCCTCCGATCCGCTTCGATACACTCGGGATAGACCGCGCAACGGCGATGGATGATTTCACGGGATACATCGTCGGCTTCAGCTGTTATCTGGACTAACATCGCGCTTACTTCACTCTTGGTGATGCAAGGTATACGCTGGTGACCTTGGCCGAAGAAACCGGACTGGAAGGATCGATCTACGCAGGCCTTGATTCGCTGAACTCGAAAACACTCGATCGCGATTGGCAACGCGATGACGGAGCTGCGAAGAATATCGGACGTTGTTTCATCGACGCGAACTGGGGGCATTCAACCGACGTCGCCTACCGATTTTGTCGACAGTCGAAACGTGCTGCATCGGTGATGCCAAGTCACGGTCGTTTCGTCGGCGCATGAAGCATTCGATTCGGAGCAGGCAATTGGGGCTCGTATTTCGACCCGAAAAATGTCCGGAAACAACCGATTTGGCAAAGTCCGTCAAACTGGGGTATAATACGTGCATGGAAAGTATTACCAAAAACGTCTGCGATATCAGCCTACCTGACAAGCTCGCTTTGGAGCATGTCATTGGCCAGCAATTGGCTCAAAACCAACGAGTCATCATCCAGATTTGCAGCCTCGAGCTTCGGTCTGAACCGGCAACAACAGAAGCGGAATTAGCTAAAGGTCTGCCCAATTGTTGCAATGTCTATGCTGGACTCTCCGACGAAGAAGTCGAAGCCGTCGAGCAAACCGCATTGCGTCGAGCCAACCTGACGCGGACCACCGACTAATCGCATGGACGCCGCACTGCTGGACACCGACACGCTCAACGAAGTATTGAAGCAGAAGAATTCCAATGTCGTTCAGCATGCCACCAACTATCTGAAGCAACACGGCCAGTTCGCCATATGCAGCATGACTCGATATGAGTTGCTTCGCGGCTTGAAAGAAAAGGCCGCAACCGCGCAGTTGGCCCGCTTCGACACGTTCTGCCAAAACACGCTTGTCCTACCGATAGCAAGCGCAATTCTTGACCGAGCTGCCGATCTTTGGGTTGTGGCCCGCAAAATCGGCCAAGCAGGCCGTGACGCAGACCTAATTATTGCCGCGACCGCATTCCATGCTCCCCGAGACTCTAAGCAGAAGCCATCGAGTAACTGGACAACCTGCTACAAAAAGACTACGCTCAAATTGTAGATGCGCCGCTTTTACGCTTATCCCAAAGTGCAAATCCGTTCATGACAGTGCTTTTCACTTCCCCTCATTGCAACGGCCAACTTCCAGAAAAGCCTCACTCTTGCAAACTAGTCCAGTGCAATTAACAACTGTACGCCAAAAAGCCAAAAACAAGACTTTCGAAGGCGAACGAGACAGCGAGATGTGTGAATAAATAAATGGCGAAAAAGAAATCGAACAAGGTACTCAGTGCGTCGAAGGAAGATACAGCCGCTGAACTGCCGCGCGGCGTGTCACTGCGAGCGACGCTCGCGGGACACAAGGAAGCCGTCAACTGCGTTGCGTTCGATACGTTGGGGGATACGCTGGCTAGCGGAAGTACAGATGGCACGGTGAAGCTTTGGGATACCAGTAACGGCAAGTTGCTCCGAACATTCGAAGGGCAAAGTCCAGTCGACAGCGTGGCGTTTGATCCGCTGCAGGGGACGTTGATCAGCGTGGACGATGATGGCAAGGTGAATCTATGGGAGGCTGGCAGCGGCCATCTCGTCCGCACGATTGAATTGCATGAGGGCCGAGTTTCCAGCGTGGCGTTTGATCCGCAGGGTGAGACACTAGCCAGTGGGGGTGGTGACGAGACGGTGAAGCTCTGGCAGGCAAGTAGCGGCAAGCTGCTCTGCACGCTCAAAGGGCATGAAAAGAATGTCCTCAGCCTGGCGTTTGATCCGAAGGGAGAGACGCTGGCCACCGGGAGTTTTGACAATACGGTTAGGCTCTGGAAGGTGAGTAGCGGCAAACTGCTCCGCACGCTCAAAGTGGATGAGGGCACGGCCTTCAGCGTGGCGTTTGATTCGAAGGGGGAGACGCTGGCAAGCGGGGGTTATGACGGTACGGTGAAGCTATGGGAGATGCGCAGCGGCAAGCTGCTTCGTATTCTTGAAGGCCATTCGCACGTCGTAGAAGCTGTGGCATACTCGACAGATGGACGAATGCTGGCCTCGAAGAGCCTTGATGGCACGATTCGGATCTGGTGTTGCAAGACATGGGGGACGGTCGCAATTATCCCGGAACCAAAGGGCGAACTTAGCGGCTTGATTATTCCAGCGCTCGCGTTTCATCCAACTTTGCCTCAACTGGCGGCTCCTTTAATTGAACTGAACACGATGGAGGTCGAGTACAAATGGTTAATTCATGTTTGGGATCTGGATGTAGATGTGTTGCTCGGTCGTAGTTTGGGCACTTCGCCACTGCAGAACGCAGTTCGGGATGAGAGCGTAACATACGAAAGCAAAATGGAGACAGTGCATAGCACGACGGCGAAAATCGTACTGGTTGGCGATTCTGGTGTCGGTAAGACCGGGCTGGGGTGGCGACTGGCACATGGTCAGTATCGCGAGCATGATTCCACACACGGGCAGCAGTTTTGGGTGCTTAATCAACTCAACACCACGCGGAAAGATGGGACGCAGTGCGAGGCGGTGCTGTGGGATCTCGCCGGACAGCCCGATTACCGGTTGATTCATGCGCTTTCGATCCAGGACGCGGATCTCGCGCTGATCCTGTTCGATCCGACCAACAGCCGCGATCCGCTGGGGAGCGCCGAATACTGGCTCAGTCAACTTCCCCCTGAGTGCCCAAAAATTCTCGTCGCAGCCCGTGTTGATCGCGGACACCCCGTGCTCACCGATGAAGAACTCGCCGCGTTCTGCAAACGAAAAGGAATCGCAGGAGGCTGGATTGCCACGAGCGCCTCATCGGGACTCGGCCTCGACGAACTGTTGACGCGCATGAAGCAAGCGATTCCCTGGGATGACAAGCCAGCAGTCTCGACCGATGCCGTTTTTAAACGGATCAAGGATTTCGTGTTGACGCTCAAAGAGAGTCGCACTCGGAAACGGATCATCTTCACGGCGGAGGAATTACGTGCGGCGATTGAGAATCGACCGAAGCAAGGGACAAAGGGGAAGTCAACAGAACGGATTACCGACGGCCAATTGCTGACCGCCCTTCGGCATCTGAGCAGTCAAGGGTTTGTGCGGATGCTGATGCTTTCGACCGGTGAAGAGCGAATCCTGCTCGTGCCCGAACTGATGAACAACCTCGCAGCATCGATGGTGCTTGAAGCCCGCCGCAACCCGCGCGGACTTGGAGCGGTCGAAGAAATCCGATTGTTCGATAATAGTTACCGCTTTCGAGAACTGGAAACGCTGTCGAAACCTGAGCAGGCACTATTGCTCGATGGAACGATTACGGCGTTCCTCGCCAACCGACTGAGCTATCGCTGTTTCCGCGAAGCGATGGGCGAAATGAAATTACTGGTCTTCCCAGACTTAATGAACTTAAAGAAGCCGGAGCGTGAGGACCTCGTAACGGAAGACGGAGCTTCATATATCCTTGCTGGCTCGACGGAGAACACGTTCGCCGGGCTGGTCGTTTTGTTGGGATACACAAACCTGTTTCTCCGCACTGACCAAGCACACGATGTAGCATGGTTTGAATCCAACGGAAGCGAAATCTGCGGCGTGCGTCAGGTTCGAGACGACAACGAACGAACTCTGGTACTCCTCTTCAGCCGCGATGCCAGTCCAAACATTCGCCAAGTCTTTGAGGGACTGGTTGAGCAAATGCTCAGCAGCCGCGAAGCCCATGTGCGACGACTGCGACCGGTGAAGTGTCAGAAGTGCGGCACTCCCGTGGATCGAGCGGTCATGGCTCGCCGACTCAAGCAAGGCAAAGCCAGGGTATTCTGCGAAGACTGCGGCGAACCAGTCGTCATGCCGCCAGATGAGCCGCTTCACGTGAAGCCAGCTCAGCGATCTGTAATCACGCGCGAAGGTGCTGTTGCCGAACAGCGGACAAAGTTCGAGGAAGTGATTTACGAACTGCAACGGCTCGCTACAGCCGAGAAGTTTACGGCTCCGACCTGCTTTGTGAGCTACGCTTGGGGCAATCCGGAACACGAACGCTGGGTCGAACATCGTCTCGCGATGGATTTGGAAAAGGCTGGGATTACAGTGATTCTCGACCGCTGGGACAACGCTCGCGCAGGAGCCAGTATCCCGCGCTTCGTGGACCGAATCGAGAAAGCAGATCGAGTGCTCGTCGTTGGCACGTTGGCATATCGGCGGAAGTACGAAAACAAAGATGAGTCGACCGGCACAGTGGTCGCTGCCGAGATGGATCAAATATCGGCTCGACTGTTAGGAATCGAAGCGGAAAAAACGACAGTCATCCCGCTACTCTTGGAAGGCGAGTCAAACGAATCTCTGCCGCCTTCCCTGCTTACTCGAGTCCGCAGTGACTTCCGGGACGACGACCGCTACTTCGATACCACACTGGATTTACTGCTGAGCTTGTATGTCATCCCGCCGCGTCATCCAGCCGTCACGCACTGGAAACAGAAATTGTCGGGTAGTGAATTCGGCCGACGCGCCAATAACTTAGAAATCGATGACGACGATCCACCCACCGATGAAGCAGCAATGAAGCAAGCGCTCAAGCGGGTTGGCAACCGCGCCCTACACTCTGCATTCGATGTTGGACAGCCAGTGGTTGTCGAACTAGACGGTGAACTCGTGTGGCTCTATCCCGATGGAAGGACGAAGCTCTATCACCACGTCAAGGAGGCAGAAACGGGGGCGGGATCATGAGCGGCGTGAGAGTGAAGCGATTACGGATGATCGCGGGACCGAACGGCTCGGGGAAATCGAGCATCATCCGCAATCTTGCTAAGGAGCGGGCCGTCAACGGAGTGTTCTGGTTGAGCTACTACCTCAATGCAGACGATGTCGAGCGAGCATTGGTCAGCAGCGGATTCGATCTTTCCCAGTTCGATCTTGACGTCACACTCGACGAGCTTTTTCGATCACTTCGCGAAGGTGGGCGTCTTCCTGTAGCCCATTCATTCTTTACGAGCGCTAAACTTGACGGATCCATTTTGAGCTCGCGAAAGGGAAACGGATATCTCGCTGCGTCTATTGTGGATTTCATGCGTGAAGAATTGGTACGGCGAGGCGACTCGTTTTCGTTTGAAACAGTGATGTCTCATCCCAGTAAGGTCGACTTCTTCAGGGATGCACGTGGCAAGGGATACAAAACCTATTTGTATTTCGTCTGTACGAACTCGGCAGAACTGAACGTCGCTCGGGTACGTTCACGTGTCGACGTCGGCGGACATGCTGTTCCGGAAGATAAAATCCGAGAGCGTTACACTCGTTGCCTGGAGCTGGCCCGCGAAGCGATATTGCATTCGTATCGAGCCTACTTCTTCGATAACTCGGGGCCGGAACCCATTTGGTTGGCCGAATTCGATCCGGAAGGCAACTGTGATTTGAAACGCAAGCCAGGTGAGGATCGGAAACCCGAACCGGATGAGCTACCGCAATGGTTTCGCAAATGGGTTTGGGACGCGACCGAGCCCCGGCTAGGATCCTTTCCACATTCCCAGGACTAGGTTCGCCGCCGGATGCGATGTCGACTACGATCGACCGATAGCTGTGATTCGTTTGCTGCTGCTTTTGCGTTTGCAGTCCAAACATCTTTTCAAAACACTTTGGCACGCTCTTCGTCCTACGCCATTCGCACTAGAGGCAAAGTGGCTGCATCGGGCATAGCATTTGGGGCCTTTGCACGACCGACTCTAACGCTCATACCTTTTTGCATTCGCCGTAAAGCCACCCACCACTTCGGCGGACTTCGGAGTGTTGCTCTGAGGTGACTGTGCTCGCGAAAGCGAACAGCACCAAAGAATGACAAAGCAAACAATAAGTGGTTTAGCCTTCATAGGTTACCGCACGAACCAAGACTTCGCCAGCGAATCGTTCTTTAGAAAATCGAGCAACAGACCAGCGACTTTATCTTTGCCGGTTTGGGATGGGTGCGTGCCGTCGCCGGCCAAGTCTTCCCGACTGTAGCTAAGTTTGTCGTCTTTTCGTGGAG
>JBBRJI010000034.1:0-15885 GCA_038219625.1 Pirellulales bacterium
CAAGCTACAGGGAAACGATGGTGCAGGCTACGCCTCCGTGATCATTTCCAACGCGGCTGGTGTCAAGCAGTACGTTCAGTTGATCGGGCATGGAATCGTTAGTTACGATTCTGCAACAGGCTCGCTTCTTTGGAACTACGATCGTGTGGCGAACCGGACGGCCAATATTCCAACGCCGATTGCTAAGGACAGTTATATTTTTTGCTCGACGGGCTACGACGATGGCGGGACAGCCCTATTAGAAATCGCCAAGAACGGAAAAGAGCTTGCCGTCAAAGAAGTCTACTACAAGACCAACGAGGAGCTACAAAATCATCATGGAGGGATGATCATGATCGGAGATTATGTCTACATGGGGCATGGCCACAACAACGGCTTCCCCGCCTGCATTGAGTGGAAGACCGGCAGAAATCTATGGGAAAAAGCTCGCGGCGCGGGCACCGGATCTGCCGCGATTGTTGCCGCAGAGGGCAAACTGTACTTCCGATATCAGGATAGCACGATGGCACTCGTCAATACCACAACGGACCAATACGACTTGATCAGTAAATTCAAATTACCGACGCACAATGGCGAAAGCTGGCCGCATCCTGTGATTGCTGGTGCCAAACTTTACATCCGAGACCAAGACGAACTGGTCTGTTTCAAAATAGGCAAGTGAATATCAATGGCCCTAAGGGGCGTCTTGTGCTTTTTTCATGCTAAATTTGGGGGAGCGGAACTCGCCAAGCGTTTCGGGGATTTGGACGAATCCTCTGAGATTTACCTCCTTTACTTTTGGAATGTTGTGCACCAACAGGAATACTGTGTAAAAGAACGCGGGATGTTTCCTTGGTGAGTGTGCGATTCGCATTGCATTTCATATACCAGAGATAACAGAGTGAACGACGCAAAGAAAATATTTTTAGTGGATGACAATTCAGCGGTGCTGGCCTCGATGGAGGCGTTGCTGAAGCTCGAGGGATATTTTGTTCAGTCTTTTTCCAACGGTGCCGATTTTTTTCGGAAAACCGACCTGAACCAAGTTGGTTGCGTCATTTCTGATTTGCAGATGCCAGAAATGAATGGTGTAGAACTCCAGAGGCGATTGCGCAAGTACGACAGTTCACTGGCTTTGATCATCATCTCTGGACACGCGGATGTTTCGTCCACGGTTCAGCTTATGGAAAAAGGTGCCGTCACCCTTATTCAAAAGCCTCTTGAAACAAACCGATTGCTAACGGCCATAGAAAAGGCTTTGCTCCAAAGTCGAGAGAATCATGAGTCTCTTGTCCTCTATCGTGACGCGGTGGAACGGCTAGCACATGTCGATGAAGAAGAAATGCAGGTCATGCAATGCGCCATCAAGGGTATGCCTGTAAAGGCAATCAGCGATGCGCTTACGATGAGCAATCGAACGGTTGACCGTCGGCGGCTTTCTGCGTTGACCAAAGCAAGGGCTACAAGCGTGACCGAGTTTGCAATGCTTCTAGCTAGACTTCAGCGTTAAGTTCGGCAGACAGAAGACTACCAGGCCAGGCCACCGTGTGGCACGCCCAAAGCGATTAGCGCGATTAGCGATTAGCGATGGGCGTGGGACGTGTGGCAAATGACTCTAGCGATTCACCACGCCCTTCGTACCTCAGAGCGTGCCACACGCGAAGGGCGGCGATAAAATAAGGTTAACGGCGTAGCGTGCCACCCGTGCCACCCAGTTGATACGTAGATTTCAAACTGCCCCTCGCCTAAGAAAGGCGCGTTGCGCAGCCCAGCCCAGTATGGTTTATCTAAGCCACTATTTCGCCATCAAGAACGCGACGAACAGCCAACGCTAGTGACGTGACTGTGAACGGTTTGTGCAGAAAGCTTGCCTGGGAGTACTCCAAAATATCTTTCCGGAGATTCTCCTCGCCGTAACCGGACAAGAGAAGAACTTTCATATCGCGAATCAATGGTCGAAGATTCTCAAGCATGATTCTGGCACCCATAACCGGCATAACGACATCGGTTACGATGATGTCAATCTTGTCGGCGTGTTGCAAAGCGATGTCGATTGCCTTCTCGCCATTTTCCGCTTCCAGCACAGTGTAACCACAGGTTTCCAGGATACGTCGACTGAGCGAACGAACCGCGGCCTCATCTTCTACGAGAAGGACTGTCTCATCGCCCATCTTTAACTGGAGGTCTTTGAACGCATTGACTTGCTCAACATTCGCATTCACGGCTGGAATATAGACCCGAAATGTCGTTCCGTGGCCTACTTCCGTTGTAAATGCAATGTGACCACCACACTGGTTGACAATGCCATACACCGATGCCAGTCCCAGCCCGGTACCTTTTCCCTGTTGTTTGGTTGTGAAAAAAGGTTCGAAAATGCGTTCCCGGTGGGCAACGGGAATACCGCATCCATTGTCGCTGACTTGAATACATCGATACGTCCCTGCTGCCAGATTTGGGAATTGCGATTCGGAAACCTGAACGTTGGTCGTTTCAATCAGGATACAACCTTGATCAGAAATCGCATCGCGAGCATTCACCACGAGGTTGACTAGAATACGATCAATTTGCCCGGGATCCATCCTGACCGGACCGACGTTTGGACCCAGTTTCAACCTTAACTCAAAGTTTTCCCCAATGAGTCGTTTCAACATTTGTTCAATTTTCCGGACAGAATCATTGAGATCAAATAACTTTGGCTCAACGAGTTGTTTGCGGCAAAAGGTGAGTAAATGCCGCGTCAACTCCGCGGATCGTTCGCCTGCCTGGTGAATCTCGGAAAGAAAATCGTGCCAGGGATGATCCGGGCCAGCAGATTTGAGAAGGATATCAGAATAGTTAAGAATGACGGTCAGTAGATTATTGAAATCATGTGCGACGCCACCCGCAAGCTGCCCCACGGCTTCCATTTTTTGCGCATGGCGCATATGCTCTTCCACTTGTTTTGCGTGAGTCACATCGCGAAAAACAAGCACAGCGCCGGTCAATTGGCCACGATCATCCAGGATGGGCGCCGCACAATCATCGATCGGAAATTCATGGCCATCGCGATGTATTAGGATCGTATGATTGGCAAGCCCTACGACAATCCCTTCCAACAATACTTTATCAACTGGGTTTGGAACCGGCAATCGCGTGTCTTCATTGCAAATATTAAAAACCGTAGTTAGCGAAACCCCTTGGGCGTCAGCAATTCGCCAACCGGTAAGCCTCTCGGCTACCGAGTTCATGAACGTCACACACCCCATTTTGTCGGTTGCAATGACACCATCCCCTATGCTTGCAAGTGTCGTTGCGTAGCGACGTTCGCTCTCCTTAAGTCTCTGTTCTGCTCTATGTTTGTAGAGGGCCATTTCAATGACCGTCCGCAATTCGCGTTCATCAAACGGCTTCAGAATGTATCCAAAGGGCTCAGTCACGCGTGCTCGGTCGACAGTCGCCTCGTCCGCATGAGCTGTCAAATACACCACGGGCAAGCCGACTTGAGTCCGAATAATTTCTGCAGCCTCAATCCCGTCCATAGTACTTTGAAGTCGAATATCCATGAGCGTGAGGTCAGGACGTTGCTCTTGGGCAATCGCCACCGCATCCTCACCCTTGGCTGCAACCGCTACCACTTCATAGCCCAGCCGAGTAAGGCGAGTTCGCAAATCGAGCGCAACGACAGCTTCGTCTTCGACGACAAGAATTCTTGCTGCTGTCATGACTTACCTTTCTGTTTGGATTCATGGATTGGAAAAGTGATGCAATACTGGGTGCCATGTCCGCGAAGTATTTTAACAGATCCAGCCAATTGGTGGGCGAGGTCATGTACCAGTTGAAGACCTAGAGAGGACAGTTGTTTTAGATCGATCGACTCAGAAAGGCCAACTCCGTCGTCGGACACGAAAAGGCTCAGTCGCCCTTCTTCCAGCGCCAGGAATTCGATCTCAACTTGCCCAGATTCACCGTTCGGAAATGCATACTTCAACGAATTGCTGACTAGCTCATTGATAATTAGTCCAACTGGAATTGCCTGCTCCAGATCAAGCGAAGTATTCGATACATTCAGCACCAAGCCAATCTGCGTGGAATCGACACCATAGGAACGAAACAAGTGGCGGCACAACGCATGCAAGTACTCGGACAAATCGATCCGGCCTAAGTTGCCGGAGTAGAGTGTTTCGTGGACGAGTGCCATCGATCGGACACGATTTTGGCTGTCTCGCAGCCCATCGATAATAGCTAGGTCTTTCACTTTGTCAGCTTGAAGATTAAGGAGGCTGCTCACAATTTGAAGATTGTTTTTGACGCGATGATGGATCTCCTTCAACATGGCCTCTTTTTCGCGCAGTGTCGTTCGCACGCGTTCTTCGGCAAATCGCGCCTCGCTGATATCCTGAATGAATCCATCGATAAATTGAAGAGTCCCATCTTCCGCGTAGACGCCTGTAGCACGTTCTTGAACCCATCGCACTACTCCGGCTTTGTCTACAATGCGATAAATATTGGAGCAGGGGACGCGCGCCTCCAATGCTAATTGGCATTTGCTCCACAGCCAATCCCGATCCTCGGAGTGAATGAGATCGGAATAGGCAAGGTGTTTGTTCTGCTCCAGTTCGTCACGCAGGTACCCGGTCACGGCTTCGCAACCGGAACTGACGTAGATCATGGTCCAGTGGGTGTCGTTCTGACATCGATAGGCCATCCCAGGCAGATTGCCAACCAACCTTTCCAATTGTACTTTGCTGTCCCGTAGAGAATTGAGTAATTGATTGCGCTCGACTGCGAGCACGGCCAGTTGGGCCGACCGTTCTACCGTTGCAAGTTCTACATTGGTTGGACTACGTGGCTCCGAATAGTGCATGGCGAAGGTTCCAAGAACCTGCCCCTCAGATGAGTTCATTGGCACGGACCAACAGGCCTTAAGCCCATTTTGCTCCGCCAGTTCAGCATATTCTTTCCAACACGGATACGATTTAGGTAAACTGGGCGCTGCAGCATGGTGCAGGTGCAAGCCATCTTTGTCAAGCAACAGGACGGAGCACATCATCCCAGGGTTCAATCGTTCACAGCTCAATGCGACTTCGTTCAAGACTCGATCGATGGGCGTTCCACTGGTGAGCAACTCAAGAAGCATACGTTCATTGGTCGCACGAGCCTCTCGCTCTTTGCGTTCCGTGATGTCTCGGCAATTAACAACTAGCCCGGCTAGGGATGGTTCGTCGAGTAAATTGATACCTACCGCTTCCAGAATTCTCCAACTGCCGTTCTTATGCCGGACCTTAACCTCAGTTCGAAATTCTGACCGCGGCGTTCCGATAATCGATTCGGCTTCTCGGTACTTCGACTCCTGGTCTTCGGGGAAGATGAAACTCATATTGTGCCGACCGATCATTTCTTCTGGCTCGTAACCCAAGACCTCGCGTGAAGCAGGATTCACGAATTGAATATTGCCAGCGATATCAAAGTTGATTATCAAGTCGTGAGATCGCTCTACGATTTCTTGGAATCGCTGCTGACTAATTCGGACCTGTTCTTCAAGACGTCTGCGTTCGGTCACATCGTTGGCCAAAACCACTTCCGCCGGCCGATCGTCGTATTGAATCGGATGCGAGGTAATCTCAACCTCGATCGTTTGCCCGCTCTTGGTTTGATGGCGCCAAATTCCAGCTTGGTCCAATCCGTTGGTAACTCGAGAAACGTTGTCCATCAATTTAGTAACGTCTTCCATTGGGCGAATATCCGCGATCGTCATTGCTAGGAATTCGGCTCGACTATATTGATAATGCTGTATCGCCGCCTGGTTCACCGCTAGGAAACGCAAGGACTTGAGATCATAAACCCACATCGGGTGCGGATTGCACTTGAACATCTCCCGATAACGCAATTCGCTGGCCTTTAGCTCGTCCTCCGCCCACTTGCGTTCCGTGATATCGGTAAAGGTCACGACGAGTCCGATGACCACAGACCCATCAAGCACGGGAGTCACGCGACCTTCCAAGTCATTCAGCTCTAAACCGTCAAAGCTATATTGAATTTCGAATTGTTGCAGACTCCGCCCTTGCCAAACATCTGCCAAACACTTTTCAATTGTTTCCTTGTCCCGCGGACGCACTAGGTCGGGTAGTGGCGTTCCGATAATCGCCAGAGTTTGGACTTGAGGCGGATTTCGGTTAATGAATTCGACCTTGTTTTCATGATCGAGCAACATGACTAAGTCCGGGGAGTTCTCAAGGAGTGCGCGCTGTCGGGACATGGTAGAACGAAGCTGCAATTGGCTGCCAATCCAATCGGCCATCAACATTAACAAGTCGGTGTCGAGTGCGCTATACGGAACGGTTTGAGGCTTGTTGCTTTCGAAATGGAGCACACCGCTACGCGTGGCGGAATAGCTGATATCGGCTTCAAAAACCGACTTTGCAGCAGGGATTTGCTCGGAAGCAGACGGAACCGGGGCCGACTCTGTCCATTCCTGTAGCGGTTGATAGGCTTCACCATCCAAACGCAAGACTACCCCTTTCTCAGCTCGAAAATGGGAACAACCCAGTTCCAGTATCCTCTGCACTTGCTCTTCAAACGATAATTCGTTCGATGTTGTAGTTTCAAGCAACCTGCGAATCGCAATTTCAAAACGATGCTGCCTCGTGATATCCCGTTGGGAACCCCATATGCGAACCAGATGCCCGTTCTCGACGGTACCGAGACAGTCGTTGGAAAACACAACTTGATTGCCATGCCGATCGAATTCCTCGGAAATAGCATCGACGATTCGATAACCATTCTGAATTATCGAACGCAAAAAGGAATTGTTGGCTTCATTGTCGAGTGTCTGATACAAATCGATGGCTCGCACTCCGATTAATTGCTCGCCTCGCTCGAAGCCGTACATGCGAGCTTGCGCGTCGTTCGCAATCGCGATAAATCCATCGGTAGCAAGCCGCCTAACCTGTTCCTCGATCGGCAAGTCAATGGGAATCGGATGGTCAAATTCGTAAAGATAGGTGCCTGTGCTGCTGTTTTCAATGAAACCGCGATGACGTTCTTCGCTCCTTCGAATCCTCGCCTCACTCAATTTTAGTGAAAGGTCGGCCTCCCTCTTTTCCGTGATGTCTCTTTGAATACCAAGGAAGCCAATGCGTTCCCCGCGTTCATTGCTGATCGGCGAAATCATCAGCCCGTTCCAAAATGCCGTCCCGTCCTTGCGATAGTTCAGTACGGCACCATCGAAGTAACCGGAACCGTTCAGGACTTCATTCATTTCCTTAATGGTCTTGGGGTCTGTGTTTTCACCCTGAAGAATCATGCAATCGCGCCCAAGCAACTCCTGTTGTGAATATTGAGTGAGTCGAGTGAAGCCCTCATTGACATAGGTAATGCGACGGTTTTGATCGGTCAAAAGAAAGCCTAGCGATGCTTCTCGCAGTCCATCTTCCAGAATCCGGTTGATTCCGACGGCTCTCAACTGAGCGGCATGCAGGGCAGCGATCAGCCATGCAAGCGTTGACGTCGTGGTCATATAAAGCCAAAGCATCAGGATCCGATGCGAAGCCTCAGAATGATAGAACGGACCCGAAGGGATAGATGTACCATATGCAGCACAGATGGACAACAATAGTACCGACAACGATGCTCCCAAGATTCCAAACCTCAGCGTTGCCCATGCAATCAAAGGAAATGGCAAAAAGGCCAAGGCCCACGCTGGTTCCAAAGTATGGCTATTCCAAACGAACACACCCAAAGCAACCAAAACATAGAGCAGAAGCCAGCACACAAATTCAAGAGCCCGCTGTTGCACCACATCCAGCTCAATCCGTTCCAATATCAACAGTATCGGTACCGCAACGATCACCCCCATGGAATCTCCAGCCCACCAGCAAAACCATGCCTTGAAATAGCCTTCCGAGAGGTTTTCGAATTGCACGAGATTGGCAACGCCATTGGAGGCCGAAAGAAGCATGCCAACATGAGCAGCCAACACCAGAAGCCCTATGTCTAGCGGCCGATCCATCTTTGGGCGAAATTTCAGCCTATGGAGAAGCACGGTAGTAACGAGCGGACCAAACGTATTCCCTAGCATGATCCCAAGTGACGTCGACAAGGAACTTCCGACGGACAGGTTTACTAAGAGAGATCCCAAGCTTACAGCAGGCCAATATCGATAGCCAGCACGAAAAAGGAATGCGACCGCGATTCCCGTCGGCAGCCACATGAGCGTTACATTCGTACCAACCGCAGGCATCAACAATCCAACGTATCCGGTGAGGGAGTACGCTAATGCAAGGCTAAGAAAAAGGATCCAGTATTTTGATATGAACATGTATTCGCAGACGAATCCCTTGCTTCGGTGGCACAGGCATGTAGACCTTCGTTTCGATAGGCGACCAAACGGATGAGGTTTTCCATTCCAATTAAGGAATTTGCCGTTTTCTTGAAAAAATAGCGTGTCTACAACATTTTATGGTTCCCAACCGATCCGCCTCAAGACCAAATGGTGATCATTCAAAAACGTCAAAACGGCCGTTCGAAGAAACGGG
This sequence comes from Pirellulales bacterium, assembly GCA_038219625.1. Lineage (GTDB taxonomy): Bacteria > Planctomycetota > Planctomycetia > Pirellulales > Pirellulaceae > JBKCUI01. The sequence goes on from JBBRJI010000034.1 coordinate 8,493, forward strand.
AGGAATCCCAATATCCTGGTCATTTACGCCGACGATCAGTCCTACAAAACCTTAAGTTGTTATCCCGAGGCACCTGCTTGGGTCAGAACGCCTAATATCGACAAACTTGCCAAGAGTGGAATTCGCTTCGAACGATCTTATTTGGCAAGCATCCTGTGACAGCTCCAGATCTCATCGAGCTATGTTGCCTCACAGCCAATGTCGAAATCCCGTGGAAGATGCATGGACGGGATATTCGTCCATTGCTTTTGGATCCTGAGACAAAGAGTTGGTCGAAGCCGATGATCATGACTCACACAGCGCGAAGCTATGGTTCCGAGACCGATCTTATCCCGACCGATGGCAGGCTGACGGCGGCGTCCAATGTACCTTGGTACGTTTTGCTTCGAGACGAAAAATACAAGTACATTCGAACCTTCGTCGAAAACGAAGTCGAAGAAATCTACGATTTGGAAGCGGATCCGGAAGAATTGGTCAACTTGGCAACCACGGTGAGCAACCGTTCGCTCCTTGTCCGATTGCGAGCCAAAGCCCTGGAAGAGTTGCGAAAGGTCGACGCAAAATTCGTCGATCGATTGCCCAAGACGCGAGCCGAACGCGTTTCAGCTTCAATTCTGAAACCAAAAAGTTATGTTAGTCATCTAGCAGAAGCAAAAGGGCCCCACATCTATTGGATCGATGTCGAAGTTGGTGCGGCGACGTTGATCGGACTGCTACAACGGAGGCCGAAGCAGATTGATGGTCGCTTGTCGTATGTCCGATTGACGCATTAGCGACTCGCCCACCAACATGGCTTGAATGTTTGCTAAATGGATTTTCTCAACGTCGGCGGCCGTGAAAATGCCGCTCTCCGCAACCACCGTCACGTCCAACGGAATCTCTTTTCGCATTTCGATCACATGGTCCAACTCGACTGCAAAGGTATGCAAGTCGCGATTGTTCACCCCCACTAACTTAGTCCCCGTCGCGAGCACTCGCTCTAAATGTTGTGGATGGTAAAGCTCGATCAGCGCGGTCATTCCCAACTGCTGAATCAAATCGTAGAGACGATGCAGTTCGTCCCCCTCAAGACACTCGGCAATCAATAACACCGCGTCCGCACCGGCGACCCTGGCCTCATAAACTTGATACTCGTCTAGAATAAAATCCTTTCGCAGGACCGGTATTCCCACCGCGTTTCGAATCGCGGTCAAATAGTCTAAGCGGCCTTGAAAGAAGGGTTCGTCCGTCAAAACGCTTATTGCCGCCGCACCGCCCGCTTCGTAGGCTAAAGCGATATCCGTGGGATGGAATTGAGCGCGAATCATTCCTTTGGAAGGGCTCGCACGCTTGACCTCCGCGATTAAGCTCACGTATTCATGGCCCTGCAACGCCAGCAAGAAATCCCTTACTTCCGGGCCTTGCGTAGCCCCGTCCACCAGAGACTGCAGATCGCGTCGGGTTTTCGCAAACGCAATCTCCTCTCGCTTGCTCGCGACAATTCGGTCTAAAACGGTTGTCATGCTAGGCACCGTTACACAAGGTCGGAATCGAATATGCGGACTTGTTTCCAGTTGGGTTTCTGCTCCGCAATGAATACTAAGTGCCGAGGAGCAACTTGATACTGGTCATGCGAATCACGGCTGTCGAACACGACATTGAGCGTAACTTGATAGCCGCGATCGTTGACTGGCCTTGCTAGCTCTTGGTTCAACGTGCCTACCGAAAAGTAGAGAACACCAGGATGATCATCTAGATACTGTTTGCATGCATTGACTAACTCCGCAATCTTGGATTCTGAATCATCCTGGAGCGTGAAATACACCATGTGCGAAAGTTGGGGCATTCGTTCTTGCTTCTGTTTTGATTGAGTGCGAGGAAATGCAGGCGTTTTGACACAATAGAAGTTATTTCAGCCGGGCGGTTCTGGCAAGCCACGCACCAAGCCGAAGAATGCATGCACTCCAATTAAAAGGAATTTTCGTTGCAGACGGAAAAACCCGCAAGTCTTAACACCCCCTGAGCCGAAAACAACATTGTTCGACGAGTCATCGTCTCCGCCACGATAAGGGTTTATACCGATGTCCTGCAAGTGTTTCCAACGAATTACTAGTCTATTATTACTTGCTACGGTTGGCGCTCAGACCGGCTGTGTCAATCTTTCCAATATCGCGTTGGGGCCACTCGGCGTTCCAATTCCGATCAGTCCTTTGTTGCAAGACAACGAGGAAATCCAATTCCACGTTCACGAGCGATATGCTCGGGTGCCAATCATGGGGCCCGTGATTGCGGGCGGTCCAATTGCCGCGATTGATCCACCCAGCGACGACGAAGTGATTCATGCCCTCGAAAAGGCTCGCCCGGTTCGAGGCGGTGTGCCATTGCTCTATGAAAAGCAACGCAACCGAGTCCGCATCGTAAAGGAAAAGATTGCGGATTACATCGATGACCCGCGGTTCATCCCGCTCATCGGTTTCGCACAATTGCATCATGCTCACTACAAATGCACGGTGTATTTCGAAGAACGAACCATCAACGGTTGGCCGGTTCCTTACACGCTGGATGACAAAGAAAGCGTGGAAGTTATCTACATCGACCACAACCACTTCCACATGGTTGGCGATCCTGATACCGGTGCATCGAGCCCGTACTAATGTGGTAAACAAAAAGGGCGTATCGCAAATGCGATACGCCCTTTTTTTATTGTTCCAATAGGGAGCGAGTTGGGGTTTTACCGGCGACCGCCGCCACCACCACCACCGCTTCGGCCACGACCGCCGCCGCCTCCACCGCTGCGACCACCACCACCGCCGCCGCTTCGGCCACGGAAACCGCCACCGCCGCCGCCACTTCCGCCGCCGCTCGGACGTCCCCGTCCGCCGCCACCCGAAGACGCTCTTTCAGGTCGATCGCCACCGCGTTCTTCAAACGGTCGGTCTGGATCAATATCCCCCTCTTCGCCGGGTTCTCCACCCTCACCACCTTCGGCGCTCGCAAATTCATCCTCGATGCCGAGTTCTTCCAACGCACGTCGTCGCGAAAGCTTGACGCGATCGTGGTCGTCGATGTCGATAACAATGACTTTCATCGTATCGCCAACTTTGCAAACGGCATCTACACTCGGTACGTAACCGCTGGAGAGTTCGCTGATATGGCAAAGACCGTCCTTTCCAGGAAGGATCTCAACAAACGCACCGAAGTCTCGGACGCTCGAAACGGTACCGTCATATATCTTGCCGATCTGAACGGTAGCTGTGCAAGCCTCAACGCGAGCCAAAGCGGTTCGGGCCGAATCCGCGTCTCCACTGGAGACAGTGACGTTGCCTTCATCATCCACATCGATATTCGCTCCAGTATCTTCTTGGATGGAACGAATGTTCTTTCCGCCTGGACCGATCAAAGCGCCAATCTTTTCTGGATCGATCTTGGTTCGAAGGAGCCGCGGAGCATAGCGACTGATTTCGCTGCGTGGTCGAGGCATGCAGGTCAGCATCTTCCGCAAGATTTCCATCCTGGCTTCTTTGGCTTGCTTTAACGAAGCGCGAATGATTTCTTCGCTGATGCCGTCGATCTTGAGATCGAGCTGAATGCCAGTGATTCCGTTTTGAGTTCCCGAAATCTTGAAGTCCATGTCGCCATGGTGATCTTCGTCTCCGAGAATGTCGGTCAACAGAACGTAGGAGTCCTTCTCCCGGACCAATCCGATGCTGATACCAGCCACAGGATTGGTAATCGGAACGCCCGCAGCCATCAGGGCCAAACATCCACCGCAAACGCTGGCCATCGAAGATGAACCGTTGCTTTCGAGGATGTCGCTAATCAAACGGATGGTGTACGGGAAATCGTCTGGGTCTGGCAAAACGGGTTCAAGCGATCGTTCAGCGAGCATTCCGTGACCGATTTCGCGTCGACCTGGAGCGCGAATAGGACGGCATTCCCCGACGGAGAACGATGGGAAATTATAGTCCAGCATGAATTTCTTGCTGTACTCTTCGACCAGCCCGTCCACGCGTTGTTCATCGCGCGGGGTACCGAGCGTAACGGTCACGAATGCTTGTGTTTCACCGCGTTGGAACAGAGCTGTTCCATGGGTGCGAGGAAGCAAATCCGACTCGCAGTGGATCGCTCTCAGGCTCATGCTGTCGCGGCCATCTGCACGTCTTCCGGCCAAAATCAAGTCGCGAACAACGCGGCTTTCGAGTGTGTGCCAAGCGCGATACAACGTATCTTTGGTGATCGCTCCCTCCGCTTGCGGATCTGGAATTACTTCCGCTAAAGCTGTTTCACGAAGTACGTTGCAGGCATCGTTGCGAGCTTGCTTCCCTTCGACTTGCTTAGCATCCTTGAATCGATCGTAATAAGACGACTTCAAACGACCTACGATTTCGGTGTCATCTGGAATTGGGAAATTGGCTTTGGTCGGCTGGACCTTTTCAAAAAGCTCACGTTGCAGACCGATGATCTCGCGGCAAATTCCGTGCGCAAATTTGATGGCATCCAACATTTCGCTTTCAGGGATTTCCTGAGCAAACCCTTCGACCATCACGACTTCACGCTCATTGGCCGAGACGATCATGTCCAGATCGCTGTCTTCCAGTTGCGCATGAGTGGGGAATGCCACGAAGTTTCCATCGACACGACCAACGCGCGTTGCGGCGATCGGGCCGGTAAATGGAAGGGCGCTAATGAACAATGCACATGCGCCACCGTTCATGGCCAAAACGTCCGCGTCGTTCTGAACGTCGCTGCTCAAAACAATCGACTGAACTTGAACGTCGTCGCGGAAGCCTTCTGGAAACAGCGGGCGAATCGGGCGGTCGATCAAGCGACTAGTTAGCGTTTCCTTGGTCGTTGGCCGAGTTTCTCGCTTTAGGAAACCACCCGGAAATTTGCCGGCGGCAGCGAATCTTTCTCGATAATCGCAGGTCAACGGGAAGAAGTCGGTACCTGGCCTGGATGGACCAGTTGAGACTGCATTCAGGACAACGGTATCGCCGTATTGGCAGAGCACGCAGGAGGTGGCTTGTTTCGCAAGCTGGCCAGTTTCAAAGGCCAAAACGGAATCGCCGATTTTTTTTTCTACTCGAATTTTCACTACAATAATTCCTTCAAAAATCACCATTCAAATCAACAGTTCTGGGCCGTAGGGCAGATCCTGCCTATGGTCGTTTGTTAGAAGAAGGGGGACCCATTCCAATCAAGACGACCGGCGATCCGCTCGCCGAGAACTTGTAAGAGAACGACAAAAAAGAGATGACAAAAGAGACCACCCATTGGCCTCACCGACTTTCAACACGCTTCCCCATGGCGAACAAAACGCGACAGGGTTATTTATGTGGGCTGAACCACATCCAACAACTATCTTGAGCGATGCGCACGCTACCAAGAAATTCAAAACGCAACCACCAAATGCCAAGGGCTGGTTCCAGCGAACCAGCCCAAGATTTCAATCAACTACTTGCGGATATTCAACTTGCCAATCAAATCCAAATACCGCTGTGGGTCATGCTTGCGAACGTAATCCAGAAGCGATCGTCGCTTGCTAACCATCCGAAGCAAACCGCGTCTGCTCGAATAATCACGGACGGCACCACGCATGTGCTCAGTCATTCCATTGATTCGTTCCGTCAACATCGCAATCTGCACATCGGGCGATCCATTGTCACCATCATGGGTGCGAAATTGTCCGATAATTTCTTGTTTTCGATCTTTTGTAACGGTCATGTAAAGAGAAACTCACATCTGCTTAAAAACAACGACCTCAGGATTTCCGGGAGGCCTAGATTTTTTGGTTGGGATGACAAATGTTACCGCCTTTTTCAAGTATTGCAACGGCAATTCATCTCAATGCTCGGTTAGAATGGAATAGGTTACAACGGGTCGCCGCCGCCAACCGCGTTCCAAACGCTACCCATTCTCCACCGGATTAACTCCCGCTGCTCCACCAAACACCAAATACTGTTGGTAATCGCACCACATGTCCTTTCTCAACACGTTCCGAATCGCCATGCGTGCTTTGGCGAAAAACAAACTTAGGGCGGGACTTACCATTTTAGGCGTGGTTATCGGAATCGCTGCCGTGACCGCCATGGTCTCCATCGGTACCTCTGCCAGCGAATTGGTGCAGGGCGAGTTCAAAAGCCTTGGCACCAATGTCATCGTACTGCAACAAGGAAACCGTCGCGGCGGACGTGCAGCCCAACTCCCTTCCATCACCGCCGCCGACGTAAACGCTGTCGGTCGAGAATGCGCAAGCGTCTTGGCTGCCACCCCTATAGTGGGGGCTGTGGGCCAAGTGATTTCCGGGAACAACAACTGCCGACCACGGGATTTGATGGGGGTCGGAGCGGATTTTTTGCTCGTTCGGAACTGGCAAATGCGGCTTGGGGCTTTTTTCTCGGACGGGGACATCAATAACGCCAACAAGGTTTGCGTGGTTGGGCACACTGTTGTCAAAAAACTATTCCAGACTTCGAATCCGATCGGCCAAAGCGTTCGCATCAAAAATATTCCGTTCGAGATCGTCGGTGTGTTGGCCAGCAAAGGCGCCAACATCGTGGGTGACGACCAAGACGACGTCGTCCTAATGCCCTACACCACCGTGCGCAAACGACTGCAGGGGAGCAATTTCAACAATGTGGACGTGGCCCTCATTTCCGCTCGCAGCACCGAATTGATGGGCCAGGCGCAGCAAGAGATCGAAGCGTTGATGATGGATCGACACCGAATCGGCTTGGGACAACAACCTGACTTTCAAGTCGCGAACACGACGGAGATTGCGGGTGTTTTCAGCCTTGTTACGGGCACACTGACGGCCATGCTTGCATCGATTGCTGGAATATCGCTTGTGGTCGGGGGAGTCGGCATCATGAACATCATGCTCGTTTCCGTAACCGAACGTACGCGAGAAATCGGAATCCGAATGGCAGTTGGGGCTAGGCCACGGGACATTCTTTTGCAGTTCCTAGTCGAGTCGATGGTGTTGTCGGTTATCGGTGGCGCGATCGGAGTCATGCTCGGTGTGTTAGGTTCGGTCTCACTAACGATGGGAATCAATGCCATCTCATCAGGAAAGGATTGGCCTATCGTGGTCAGCCAGACCGCTGCGATTGGCAGCCTCGTTTTTTCCGCGGCGGTTGGAATTGGCTTTGGATTTTACCCAGCTTGGCGAGCCAGTCGACTCGACCCAATTGACGCCCTTAGGTACGAGTAAGGTTTGACAAATCCCCCTTTCCAGTTCACATTGGATACCACGAGTTAGTACTTCTCATTCTAGTTTTGTAGGCGAGTGTGAACGACGAAGAAGAATTGATTCAGTCCGCACTGGCCGGCGATAACGCCGCTTTTGAAGTCTTGGTAACTCGTTATCAAGACCGTTTGTATACGGCCATGATCAGTGTCGTCGGGAGCACCG
>JBBRJI010000035.1:0-15690 GCA_038219625.1 Pirellulales bacterium
GCTTACAAAGAACTGGGCCACGTTGGGAGGACGGAACCGCAATTCAAGAATCTTCAGTCGATCTCTGTCGACGGATTCTCGAAGCAAATCCATACAAGGTTCAGGAGACGGAAGAGACTCTTTGCCGAAAACACTCAAGGACCAATTGAACTGATACGCGACGTTTGTATTCTCGGGAAGATAGAGGGGCTGGATCTTCATGATTGAGATATGGAGATTTCGTGACGATTTGGGCGGAGGCGAAACGCGGCTTCCGCCCGGGCAAGCCGGACGGAGAGCTTTTACTTAGCATTATATCGCATTGGTAGCGGCCAATTGTTGCCTCCACCGAGACAAGCTCGGATGGAAGGCGAGTCTGAAGTCTGAAGTCTGAAGCCTGTCCAACACGCCTCCACCGACCCCGCGTCGGTGGAGCGATGATTGACAGCTACCTCCTGGCCCATTTGCACCGCTCTCCACCGACCCTGGTCGGTGGAAGCAGCGTTTTCAACAGAATCCATAGCCATGCAATCACCACGAGCACCGACCCCACGATGCTCGCCATTGAGATTAAGATAACTCTTGTTCGTCGGTCTGCTTCGTCCCAAAAACAATCCAGTAACTATGCTTCGCTTCCATCCATTTGCCCATTTCGCCTTCCATTCTTGGGTCGCTTTGGGGCTGTGCCCGTCGTTCTTGCATTCACAGGAGCCGATGAAAAAAAGCTTTGCTGACGAGTTACCTCGAACGCCGGCAAACGAACCACGCGAAGCCATGGCCACCATCCAAATCAAGGATGGAACCAAATTGGAACTGGCTGCCGCCGAACCGCTTGTTCGAGATCCCGTGGCCATGTCCTTTGACGAAAATGGTCGGCTTTATGTCGTTGAAATGTGCGACTACTCGGAGCAAGACAAAGAATTCCTTGGCAACGTTCGTGTCCTCGAGGATGCCGACAACGACGGACGCTTTGAAAAGAGCACTCTCTTTGCTCATCATCTTTCTTGGCCCACCGGCGTGATCTGCTATGACGGCGGGGTCTTCATCGCAGCAGCACCTGACATTTGGTATTGCAAGGATGCGGATGGCGATGGGCAAGCGGACATTCAAACGAAAGTCTTCACGGGATTTGGACGTCAAAATGTTCAAGGCCTACTAAACAGCTTTTGCTGGGGACTCGATAATCGGATCTATTGCCAGACCAGCAGCTCCGGTGCCAAGGTGGTGACGCCTTCCGCCCCAGAGCGCGATGCCATCGTTTTGAACGGAAGAGATTTTTCATTTGATCCAAAGACGCTGGAGCTTCGGCCAGAGAGTGGCGGCGGTCAGCATGGTATGTCTTTTGATGATTGGGGGCGTCGCTTTGCATGCCATAACAGCGATCATCTGCAACTATACCTCTATGCGGATCGCTACGCGTCAGCCAAAAACAATGTCCCATTGCCACCGTCGCGTCAAAGCATCGCGGCCGACGGCCCGCAAGCCTCGGTCTATCGAATCAGTCCAGTGGAGCCATGGCGAACCGTTCGGACTAGGCTGCGAGTCAACAACCAAGTGTCCGGTCCTGTCGAGGGTGGTGGTCGATCCTCTGGTTATTTTACGAGTGCGACGGGGATCACTATTTACCGAGGCAATGCTTTTCCTGAAATGCATGGCTTCGCCTTCGTCGGCGATGTCGGTAGCAACATCGTCCATCGCAAAAAACTGACCGAACTCGGCACTTCTATGGTGGGGGAAAGGATCGACAAGGAATCGGAATTTATCGCCTCGTCCGACATCTGGTTTCGCCCGGTCCAGTTCGCAAACGCCCCGGACGGCACGCTGTACATTGCCGACCTGTATCGTGAAGTCATCGAACATCCGAAGTCTTTGCCTGAAGAAATCAAACAGCACTTGGACTTAACGAGTGGCCGAGATCGGGGTCGAGTCTATCGTGTCGTGCCGGCCAATTTCAAGCGTCCACCGAAACCGCAACTTCGCGATGCAACCTTACAAGAGTTGATTGCGACTCTGGAGCACACCAACGGATGGCATCGCGATACTGCATCGCGTCTCCTTTATGAACGGCTCGTTGTTCATGGCAACCAAGACTCGGTGGGAAAAGCAGTCGAGGAACTTTCGCGATTTGCGAAATCTTCTTTGTCACCCATGGGCCGAGTGCACGCGTTGGGCGTACTTGCTAGTCTCGGGGCAGGGCAGGGGGGGGCTGAGAATGCACTGGTTGACCCAAATCCACGCGTTCGCGAATGGGCGATTCGATGGAGCGAAGATGCCAAGCAATCGCCTCAAACAACTGAGAAACTCATTGCTCTCGCAAACGACTCGGATCCGAGTGTTCGGTTGCAGTTAGGATTATCGCTGAGTCGTTTTCAACTTCCCGAAAGAGCCCGAGTTGAAATTGCCATCGGGCTCTTAGCATTATCGCAGGACGACAAGTGGTTGTATGCGTCTAGCCTCAATGCGATTGGTACCAATGCAATTGCTGCCTTGGAAATGCTCAGAGCAGGGCAGGGGGGACAAATCGGCGATAGCGATGCGAATTCAAACGGGGCAGGGCAGGGGGGCAAACTCCGAAGGGTTTGGCAAGCGATCGCAAAACTTGCCGGCAACCAGTCGACCTTGCAAGAGCTTGAACTCCTGGATAAGCAAATAGGCATGATGCCGATGGACGAACCAAGACGGCAGCTCTGCATCGGCTTAATCAGCGCATTACAAAGCCGATTCAATGACGCTGCAACGCGAGAAAGCGAGTTCGCTAAGATGCCTAACCTTCGTTCCGAGCGAACGAAACTTGTTCGCGAAGCGAGAGTTCGATGCTTGGATGAGGCTGCCTCACCAGAACAAAAAATCGAGGCCATTGAGTTGCTGCGTTGGGAGCAATTGGACGACGATATCCCGATGCTGGCGGGTTTGATCGACCAACGCCTTTCACAGCCAGTGCAGGAGGCGGCGGCTCGAGCTCTGATGCAGTATCAATCACCCGAAGTAGCGCAACGCATTTTGGCTGTCTGGCCGGGATTGAGTCCACGATTGCGTCTAACGGCGTCGGACGTCTTACTTTCGAGGGCTACCTGGATAGAGGCCATGCTGCAGGGGGCAGGGCAGGGGGGCTTCTTACTGACAGACTTAGATCCAGCCCGGCTCGCTAACCTGCGAAACCACAAAGATCCAAAGATTAAGCAAGCGGTCGCAGTGGCCATGAAATCTTCCAACATTGGCAACAGACAAGAAGTCCTCCAGCGGTATCAAACATCTTTGTCGATGCCGGGTGACACAGGCCGCGGCAAGCTGATCTTTGCCAAGTCGTGCTCAGCCTGCCATAAGCTTGAGGGGGTTGGGTACGAACTGGCACCCAACATTGCTTCCTACAAGTTTCGAGGGGCCGAAGCGATCTTGCAAAATGTCATCGAACCGAACCGTGAAGTGAATCCGCAGTATGTTAATTACACTGTTTTGACGAACGATGAACGCATCGTAACGGGCATGATCTCAAATGAGTCGGAGACGAGCGTAACTTTGCTGCGGGGTGAAAACGTTGTGGAGGTGGTCGCGCGAGCCGACATTGCCGAAATGAAGTCATCGAAGATGTCACTGATGCCCGAGGGGTTGGAAAGCCAAATCGACCAGCAGGCCATGGCCGACTTGATCGCTTATATTGTTTCGTTGCCATGATGTCCGGCGGTTGCAGCAAACGGCTTTCAAGTACTGGACCAGACGAGAATAGCCGATCTACCGTTCGCCATAATCTTTCGAACCACCCTGCCCTTGCCATTGTTAAACCTTTCGGGTCGTACCGATTATGCTTATAGTAGTGTCTCCAATGGCGATCCAGACGGCGGGCGAGCTTGAATCGGATTCGAGCGATTCTGTTGGTCAAATTCCGTAAGACCTGCATTCCGATTTGGCAAAAGCGGAGCAGGGCAGGGGGCGCCAAACCATTTCCACCCTAGTATTCCAGCACGAAATCTCCTCCCTATGGTCAAAGTTCGAGACTTCCTCGGCCCGTATCGCTTGACGCGATTGATTCGTCTTGGAAGCACCTGCCAGGTCTGGGAAGCCATTCGAGATGACGGTGAAAAGCGTTACGCATTGAAAGTCTTGCGCCCCGAGCAGCGAGGAAACAAGGTGGAAATCGGCTTCCTCAAGCACGAATACGAAATCGCAAAAACGCTTCATCACAAAAATATTATAAAACTGATCGAGTACAGAACGGACGCCGAAACGCCATTTATCGTTCTGGAGCTTTTTAGCGAAATCAATTTGAAGCAGGCGCTGCGTCGAGGTCCTGAACCCATTGCCTATAAGTTGACGAGCATCATTGAGCAGTCTTGCGAAGCGCTGTATTACTTCCACTCCAAGGGCTGGGTCCATTGCGATATCAAGCCAGACAATTTGCTGCTGAGTCGTGACTTTGAAGTCAAGCTCATCGACTTCACGATTTCGCGAAAAATGAAGACAGGGCTGGGAAAGCTTTTTGGACCGAGGAACAAGACGGAAGGAACGCGTTCGTACATGTCGCCCGAACAGATTCGCGGTCACAACTTGGACCAACGAAGCGATATTTATTCTATGGGCTGCATGATTTACGAATTGGTTGCTGGCAAAGCGCCTTATACGGGGAACACACCCAACGAATTGCTTAGCAAGCATTTGTCCGCTTCGCTGCCGTCGGCGCTTGTTGTCAACGACAACATTACTCCGGAGTTCAACAGTCTAATCAAGCAATTGATTGCAAAGAGACAGGAAGACCGCCCACAAAACATGTGGGACGTGTTGAAACTGATCCGCGCGACCCCCATTTTCAAGAAACCACCTAGGATTCCGGATGTCTCCATTTTTGATGATTTCCCAACGGGTGGCCGAATGGAAAACCCTACCTAGCGCTGTATCCAGCCTAAGAGTTAGATTTCTTGCGTAGCGGAAGCCGCGTAGGCTTTCGGCGACTTCAAGAGGTAAATCCCAGCGGATTCGTCCTAACCACCGAAACTCTTGGCGAGTTCCGCTACCCCCAAATTTAGCATGGGAGAAGCACTAGGCCCTCAATATAGTATGTCCTAAGGCGCCCAGACCCCTGAGCCCGTGGCCCGCGATTCACCAAACACTAAAGCTAGCTAAACGATAACGAAGACTATGGAAACGACAGCCCCTGGATTTGAGTTCGAGCAACCGATTTTGGACATTGAGATCCAGTTACGGACTCTTGAGAAGAACGATAGTCATACCGAAGCCGAGCAGGAGCAAATGCGACAACTGCGTCGCAAGTGGACAGAGACGACGCGAGGCATCTACGCCAACCTTTCGCCGTGGCAGATTGTTCAAGTTTCTCGTCACAAAGACAGGCCCTACACCAAGGACTACTTGAACCTTGCGTTCGATGAATTCATCGAGTTGCATGGAGACAAGTTTTTTGGCGACGACCGGGCGATGTTGACGGGTTTCGCGAAATTGGGCCGGTACAAAGTGTTGGTAGTTGGCCATCAGAAAGGTCGAACGTATAAGGAGCGAGCCACTTGTCATTTTGGTTGTGCCCATCCGGAAGGCTATCGGAAATCGATGTCCAAGATGAAGCTAGCGGAAAAGTACAAGCTTCCCATCATTTGCTTCATCGACACACCCGGCGCGTACCCAGGGATTGGGGCGGAGGAGCGTGGCCAAGCGCAAGTGATTGCTGAGAGTATGTTTCTGATGAGTCAGCTCAAGACACCGATTATTTGCGTCGTGATTGGCGAGGGCGGATCGGGGGGAGCGTTGGGGATAGGAGTTGGCAATCGGATTGCCATGCTTCAGTACGCATATTACTCGGTGATCAGTCCAGAGGGCTGTGCCGGCATCTTGTGGAAGAGCCATCAGTATGCGTCAAAAGCTGCGGACGCGTTAAGGTTTACTTCATCGCACTTAGCGAAGCTAGGCGTTATTGATGACGTAATCGAAGAACCTTTGGGGGGCGCTCATCGGGATCCGCGTCAAATGGCATCGCGCCTCAAAGCCTACTTAACCAAGACACTGGACCAACTCGTCAAAGTCAGCCCGGAGGATTTAGCGATTGACCGCTACGACAAATTCCGTCAGATGGGAACGTACTTAGAGCAGATGGAGGACGGTTCGACGGCGGTCCGGGGAGCGGTCATTACGGGTTGATCCACACGCTGGGGCACCGCCACCCAAAACCAGGGCGGATTAGCAAAACCGCAAAAACCCAGGGGAAAATCCATATTCAACCGAACATAAGAAACATTATCGGACGTTGCGGAGCGGTGTTTTTGGGGCCTGCCCCTTGGGTTTCCGTCCGGAGCGGCGTCGATACTACGCCGATAGAACGCCGATAGAACGCCGACAGAATTTGCCTGACTCGTCTTCCTTTTGCTTTCCGCAAACTCTGCCTAACCGCTTAAATCCCCGCGGTTGACTCGGCTGGCGTTAGAGTAAAGCTCTATGTCCAAGGCGGATTTTGGACGCTGGCAGCGTCCACCACGCAATCAATCAAGTCAAATCGCGGTCCCGAACGCCCAAGAGATACAGCACTGCGTCCAAGCCCATCGTGGAAACTTGATGCTCGGCGGCCAGACGTACTACCGGCTTGGCATGAAACGCAATCCCCAAACCGGCCCTTGCCAACATCGGCAAGTCGTTGGCTCCATCCCCAATGGCAATGCATTGCTTGCGATCAACACCCTCTTCCGCCGCGAGTTGATCCAACAAAGCTGCCTTGCGCTGCGCGTTGACTATCGGGCCAATCACTCTGCCTGTCAACTTTCCGTCGGTGATCTCAAGTTCATTCGCGTACACATGATCGATCGCCAATCGCTTTTGCAAGTAGTTGCCAAAGTAGGTAAACCCGCCCGAAAGAATGGCTGTGCGATACCCGAATCGTCGTAGCGTTGTCAGCAAACGTTCGGCCCCCTCCGTGAGCACCAAACGTTCTGCAATTTTAGGCAGAACGCTCTCCGAAAGCCCCGCCAGCGATTTCACGCGTTTTCGCAGCGACTCGTCGAAGTCCAATTCGCCTTTCATGGCCGCTTCGGTAATAGCGCTGACCTCCTCGCCGACGCCCGCTTCTTTGGCGAGCTCATCGATCACTTCCGCTTGCAATAGGGTCGAGTCCATGTCCAAGGCGACGACGCGTCGGCTGCGCCGAAATGCATCGTCGCGTTGCCATGCCAAATCGAGATTGAGCCGGCTCGAGAGTTCCAGCAAACTCGCTTTCAACTGGGACGTGTCGCGAGGTTCGCCGCGCAGCGAAAACTCAACACACGCACGCGTCAGTGAGTTTGTTGCAACGCGCGGAGGACGTCCTGAAAGCCGCGTGATGACATCGATATTCAGGCCTTGATTCGCTAACATCCGACTGACCGCATGGAATTGCACCGCACTTATGGAACGCGCCAACAGTGTTAAAATGAATCGCGATTTGCCTTGGCGACCCACCCATGCATCGTAATCCGTGTCGCCAATTCTTTTTGGATTGCATTTCAGCCCCAGCGAGCTTCCGCATTCCTGCATTTCTTGAATGATGCGATCGCTATCTTCGCCCGATGGGATCTGGACTAATATGCCAAGCAACAAGGATTGATGGATGACGGCTTGATTGACATCGATGATGGAACAACCGAACTTGGCCAACAACTCCGAGAGTGCGGCCGTCAACCCCGGTCGGTCTTCTCCCGTGAATCGAAACAAAATGAGTGGAGCGGAACGAGTTGCGGTTGGATGCATGGAGCTGGTTACGGGCACTTAGGCGAGCGGGCACTTAGGCGAGCGGCAATACTATAATCACAACCATTCAGCGTGGCAGCACTTCGTTGCCGCCGAAACCCGTCTGAAAGCTGTTCGGCCAGTTCCCTGTAGGCTGCGGCGGCTGCGGTTGTGAAACCGGCCAGCCGACTGGCTGTTGTGCATTGCCTGCATTTCCCCGTGGATCTATCGCCTGATTTCCCCAGCCTGGGTTCGGCTGAGCTCCGCTTTGCCCCCCCTGCCCTGCCTGCCCTGCCCCGAATAATCCGCCAAAGCCTGGATTTTGAGGTGCCCCGCCCTGCCCCGGCAAAAAGTTGGTTGGCATTTGGCCGTTGCTAACTTCGGTACCAAACTGATTCACTCTCTGCTGAACCATGTTGCCAAACCCATCTAGAAAACCCTCCCCTGCCGGTGGTGTCAAGCCGTTTTGATTCTGTTGCAATCGTCGTTCTACATTTTCAATATACGGTCCAACGACTTGTTTCAGTTCAGCCGGTAGTATCCCGCCTGCGTTTGCTAATGCGCGACTGATGTAAAGGCCACTGCGTGAATTCGCAATACGTTGCTGCTGGGCCGAGCCAAGCAATGTCATGGCAAACATAGTGATTAGCATGCACAACGCCATGCCTTTGATCAATCCAAATCCGGCCCCCAATTGCCTATCAAAATCCTTGAGTTTGACCTTGTCGATCGAGGTGCTTACTAACCGAAACAACATCCAAATGATCAAGCTAGATCCGAAATACAGGAGCAGCATCGCCAAAAACAAATTCCAGGGCGGCTGAGCATTAATCATTTTCGCGACATCGTTGCGAAACAAGTAAGCAATAAAATAGCTAGCAATGATCGATGCTAGCGAGGCAAGTTGCCATGCAAATCCTTTGATCGCACCAAATATAGTTGTCGCTGCCAAAACGATCAACATGATCAAATCATAAGCCTGCATTGCTAGCTATCCCTTCCGTGGTTTCAATGTCGCGTGTCTGTTGCGGAGCAGACTTTTTCGTGTCTATCGACTATAGCGATTCGCCACCTGCAGTGCGAAGACCAAAATAGCCCCCCTGCCCTGCCCTACCCCGGAAGAAAAACTCGTATCCAGAGAACCTGAAACGAAGGTCGACACGTGTGGCACGCCCTGAGGTACGAAGGGCGTGGGAGTCGCTAGCAATCGCTGCTTCCCCCCACGCCCATCGCTACGCTCTGGGACGTGCCACAAGTCTATGGCGATTCGCTGCATGGCTGGTCTGGACGTGGCCATATCTGAAATGCTAAAAGAAAAGTGTGGATGGCTGCTCGTCGGTCCACATTCACTTCCATCACACTATGGCCGATTTCAAAACTCACATTTGCGTCAGCACTGTTGCAGGTGCTTTTTATGCAGTAGGTGGCTATCGAGCCGGCTTGCCATGGGAAAGCTGCGCAATCGGCGGAGCGCTTTGCAGCGTAAGCGGCATGCTCCCAGACCTCGATAGCGATTCGGGGATCCCACTTCGTGAAGCGGTTGCTTTTTCCTCTGCGTTTGTACCGATGCTCATGGTCGATCGCCTCCAGCGAATCGGTTGCAATCACGAGATGATGCTTCTCATTACGGTGGCTGTCTATTTCTTTCTCCGATTCGGATTGGCGGAAATTTTCCGAAGGTACACGGTCCACCGCGGCATGTGGCACAGCGTGCCCGCTGGCATGTCGGCCGCCTTGTTCGCATTCCTGGTATGCTCATGCGAAAACATGAACTTGAGACTCTTCAAAACGGTCGCCATTTTCATCGGTTTCATGTCCCACATCTTGCTCGATGAAATTTGGTCGGTGGAATACCGTCGCGGGCGATACATGTTCAAACACAGTTTTGGAACGGCGCTCAAGTTTTGGAGCGGGAACCGAATTGCAAACATTTTTAGTTACGCTTTGCTGGCAACACTCTGCATTCTTGCGTACAAGGACGAAGGACTCATGAGCCGTTTTGTTCATCAAGCCAACGATGTGCCGCACACGGCGGTGCAGTGGGTCCAAGCAATGCGCTCTATGTGGTGAGCCAACCAGCTCTGGGCGTGCCACAAGTGTTCGCTCTGGGCATGCCATTTGTGTTGCGGCATCTGCTTGCAAGCGCGAGGTTGGAAATAGCCGATACCGTAAATAAATTGCCCCCCTGCCCTGCCCCGCGTGGGACCTAGTAGAACCAAATGGACTGCTTTTTGAGGGTTTTCCCATTGGCAATCGATTGTAACGACGACGTCGGTTTCATTGACGCTTGCCTTGGATTTGAGAATGCCATTCTTGCAGGAACTCGGTTTACAACTATTATGAACAGGCAAGGCCATAACCGATGCAAATTCCAACTCCGTCCAGCAAAATGATTGAAAGCCCAACGCGAGAAACAGATAAGCGAAATCGGGAAACCACTTGCGATTGGCCGCGAAAGGTCGATGTCTTCGGGGTACAGATAAGCGTTACGGACTATGATGAACTAGTAGGTTGTATTCTCGACTCAGCCATAGCAGGCGAGCCAGCCGTTGTTTCCTTGTTCGCCGTTCACGCTGTGATTACCGCCAGTGACGATCCGGACCTACGTCGCAAGGTCAATACGTTTCAGGCCATCGGACCCGATGGACAACCAGTCCGGTGGGCCATGAATTGGTTGCACAAGACGAAGCTGTCGGATCGCGTTTATGGTCCTGAAACTACGCTCCGCCTATGTAAGGCTGCGGCCGATAAGGAAATCCCAATCTATCTGTATGGAAGTACTCCATCGGTGCTCGAGCGTTTGAGTTCCAATTTGATTTCCAAGTACCCGAAACTACAGATCGCAGGATGTGAGTCGCCACCATTTCGCAAATTAACCGAACAAGAATCCGAAGAGTTGGTGGATCGTGTTCACAATAGTGGTGCCAAGATTTTTTTCATCGGTTTAGGCTGTCCAAAACAAGATCATTTTGCATTCGAATTCGCCGCTCGACTCAACTGCGTGCAAGTTGCAGTCGGAGCAGCGTTCGATTTTCATGCCGGTACCAAGAGCACAGCTCCTGCTTGGATGCAGCAACGTGGACTTGAATGGGTCTTCCGACTTGCAGCCGAACCGCGTCGCCTATGGAAACGGTACCTCGTAACTAATTCGGTCTACGTGTTTAAGCTATGTCGAGCGACGATTGCAGGAACGAAATCGCTTTAGCATTGCAGTTTTCACTTGGTTCCTTTTTTAAAACTTTTAAAACTTTTTAAGCTTCTGGACTTATGATAATGGACAACAAGAACAACCTCATCGTCGTTGCCGGCGGTGGTGGATTTATTGGTGGGCATCTTGTTGAGTATTTTCGAAAACAGGGTGCGACTCGTATCCGTTGCATCGATGTCAAACCGATGAACGAGTGGTACCAAGTCTTTGATGATGTCGAAAACGTGGTAGCGAATCTGGAAGAGAAGCAGGCTTGCTTGGATGCATGCAAGGGTGCTTACGAGGTCTATAACTTAGCGGCCGACATGGGTGGTATGGGCTTTATCGAGAACAACAAAGCCCTGTGCATGCTGTCGGTTTTGATCAATACGCACATGCTTCAAGCGTCCGTTGCGGCTGGAGTCAAGCGGTTCTTTTATGCCAGTTCGGCTTGTGTGTATAACGGTGATAAGCAACGCAATCCTTTGGTGACCCCGCTTCGAGAGGAAGATGCTTATCCGGCTATGCCCGAGGATGGTTACGGTTGGGAGAAGTTGTTTTCTGAACGTATGTGCCGGCACTTTAGGGAAGATTTCGGACTGGAGACTCGAGTCGCTCGATTTCACAACGTCTATGGAATTCTCGGCACTTGGGACGGCGGGCGTGAAAAAGCTCCGGCGGCCATGTGCCGAAAGGTCATTCATGCCAAGGCGACGAATAACCATTCGATTGAGATTTGGGGCGACGGCATGCAAACTCGCAGTTTCATGTATATCGACGATTGCGTGTACGGTATTGATCGCATCATGCATAGCGACATCCTCGAACCGATCAATCTCGGCTCTTCGGAGCTGGTCACGATCAACGGACTGGCGGACATTGTCGAACAAATTGCTGGCGTGAAATTGGACCGCCACTACAATTTGGACGCTCCCAAAGGTGTGAATGGTCGAAACAGCGACAATTCACTCATCCAAAAATATCTTGGTTGGGAACCTTCGATCCCGCTGCGCGACGGCATGGCCAATACATACGCATGGATCGAAAGCGAATACGCAAAGAAGCATCTAGAAGTTTCCGCAGTCTGAACCGTGTCAACCACACAGGCAGGAGTCACGCAGGGGCAACCGCTGCCCTGCCCTGCCCTGCCCTGTCTCCTGTCATACCTTCACGCCCTGCTATATTTTGCCCTGCCCTGCTCTGCTCTTGCTCCAGCCTCCAGCCTCCAGCCTCCAGCCTCGCATACCCCCCTGCCCTTCCCCGATTTTTAACAACTCGAGCAATCTGCGACCATCGATTTTAGGTCAAAAGCAGAAATCCGTGGTTCGAGACGACACTAGAGCCAAACAACTGTGTTATTCTCTTATTCTCGATTGCAACCAACCCACTTGGCGAAACCATCGATGGTTCCTTAGCCATCGTAGGACTGTATTTACATGAGATTTCGAGTGAAGCCTGTTGTCTTTTCACTGTGTTGCTTGATTGCACTGATCGGGAACAGATCGTCAGCGTTTGCGCAGCAAGATGCGACCGGGACCGATACGACAAGCCGTTTCCAGGACGCGATCAACAAGCCGGTTGTCGTGCCGACCGAAGAAGGTGAACTAGGAACGCATGGGTACGCTCAATCTGGAGACGTTCGGATTCACTACGTTACGAAGGGTGAAGGTCCATTGGTCGTCATGATTCATGGCTTTCCCGACTACTGGTACACATGGCGGAAGCAAATACCCGCTCTGGCGGAAAAGTTTCAAGTCGTAGCGATCGATCAACGCGGTTACAACCTTAGCGATCAACCGAAAGGCGTTGAAAACTATACGATCGACAAGCTCGTTGGTGATGTACGGAACGTGATTCTGCACTTCCAACGAGAACAAGCCATCGTCATAGGTCATGATTGGGGGGGCATGGTTGCTTGGCAGTTCGCAATGACCCATCCACAAATGACCGAGCGACTGGTAATTCTCAATCTGCCGCACCCGAACGGACTGCGACGAGAACTTGTCAACAACCCTGAACAACAAAAGAACAGTGCCTATGCCAGGTTTTTTCAGACGCCGGGTGCCGCATCGCTCTTGAAACCAGAAACATTGGTCGAATGGGTCAAGGAGCCTGATGCTCGTGCAAAATATGTCGAGGCGATGCAGCGTTCATCAATGGAAGGGATGTTGAACTATTACAAAGCGAACTATCCTCGCGAACCGTACACCATTCCCGAAGACGTCGGTCCTAAAGTTCAGTGTTCCGTCTTGATGATTCACGGACTCAAGGACAAGGCCCTGCTGCCTGGTGCGCTGAACGACACATGGAAGTGGCTGGAGAAAGATTTGACGCTGGTGACGGTCCCAGAATCTGAGCACTTTGTTCAGCAGGATGCATCGGAAACAGTGACACGCACGATCGTGAATTGGCTCAATCGATAAATGGCGAAGGTACGTGGTCGAGCGAGGCCCTTGGCTCGTTTGGGTTTTTGACGCTTGCGCATTCCAGTCTGAGCGAAGGGCCGTAGCGGAAGTCGCCAAGACTTTCGGATCTGTGGGCAGCCGAAACTCTTGGCGAGTTTCGCTACGACAATAATGGATCGAGCAGTCCTAAGCAGCGGCAGATCGGCTCGTAAGTTCGGCGTTGGCGGTCTCAATCGTTTGTCCGTCTATCTTGGATTTGTCCTGTGCGTAGGCAACCATCAGAGCCAAGTCGCACAGACGGTTGATGCGTCGCGGTGCCCCAAGCGTCAAATCCTGAATCAAGTTCACCGCTTCCTCGTCAAACATCAGCGGCTTGTTCCAGCCGGCTGTTTGCAATCGATGCCGTATATAGGCTTCCGTTTCCTCTCGACCGAATCGTTCGAGCACACAACGAACCGCAATGCGGTCTTCGAGAGCCGTATGTCGTGCTAGGTGCGATAGCAACGTCGGAGATCCTGACAAAACCAACGTCATTGCGGATTCCGCTCCGGTCAGTTCGGTCGCCAAATTCAAAAGCAAACGGAGTGGTTCAAGCGAACCAAAACTCTCCAGCAGATGGGCTTCATCGATGGCAATCACGGAATGTTGCTTGTCCCCTACGTTGTGACGAAGGAGGCGTTCGATGGTTTCAATCGATTGCCCAATTCCGCCGAATGTGTCGGATCCTTCGTGAGGCGCGATTTGCCTAGCGATGTACCGAAGCAGTTGATCGGGCGGCATAGCAGGATAAACAACACGGACCGTCGGAGCAACGAACTCTGGCAGTTGTGAAAAAACAGCATCGAGCAACATCGACTTCCCAAGTCCCGGCTCTCCACATAGGACGGCAACGGATCGTCGTGTTTCAATTGCGTAATGCAATTTTAGCAGTGCCGCTTCGTGCAAATTCGATGGATAGTAAAAGCTAGATTCTAGCCCGCTATCGAATGGTCGGCCCTGAAGGCCCCAATGTGCTTGGTACATAGGATCGAACCTACCGTTCGTTTTTAGGGAGGGTTAACTCTGAAAGTTTTCGACAAGTCCGATCGACGAAATCCCCATGCCTCGAAGAATACTTACGGCCGAATCCACTTTTTCCTTGATGCTCAATTCCGTGTCGACAACGACTATCGCCGCATCCACAATGGTCTCTTGGGCTACTCCCACGAGGTCGCGTTGCTCCAGGTTGAGTCGATTGCCATCGATAAAGACCATGTCAAACGCATTGGAAATTCGGCGGATCAACTTGGCCATGCGATGCAAATTGGCATGCATTTGCTGTTGTGATATGACGCAAGTCAATGGAAAGAGTGTGATCCGATCCGCGATGGAATGGATCGCGATTTCATGCAACGGAACATTCTCAAACAAGCAGTCTTGCCAGCCCTGCTGCATGTCGAGTCTGAGTTGGTCGATAAGGCTTGGACAGAATGTATCTCCGTCGAGCAGTGCGACTCGCAAACCAGCGCTGGCAGCGGATCGAGCCATGTGCATGGCTACGGTGCTGCGTCCGACACCCCGTTCTCCACTGGTGATGGCCATGACCTTGAGCCCATCGCGATTGGCGAGGCTTAGATGCTTGCCAATCTGGCGAAAGGCGTCTGCGTGCGACAATTCAATTTGCTTGACAACTTCGGGCCAGTAGAAAAGGTCGACTTCCCAACTGGGACTGAATGCGACGGGCAACGGAAGGCCGGTATTCAGCGGACTGGCCGCGGTGGTCTTGGAGACGGAAGGAGTGGTTGTCCCACTCTCGACCCTGTTTGATAAGTGGGATGGATCCATCCGGCGCGTGACGCTGGCATCGGTTGGTTTTGGAGGAACCTGTTGCCCAGAGGTTGGACCGAACGGAGCCGTTTGCTTGGCGTGCGGCAGTGTAGGACGTGTAGGAAGTGTCGGCAGTGTAGAATGGGACGGCGAGCCTGTCCCAAACGCGATTGGTTCTGTGATTTCTGCGAGTCTCTGTTCCGTAGGTCTTGAATTTGGCACGCGTTGAGGAGCTGCGTGGCCGACTAGACCGTCTACGTACATGACTTGATCGTAGGAAACTCTTGACGAGATCTCGTTGAAATAGACAGGTGGAGCTTTTGGAGCTGGTTGGGCGACTGATGCTGGTTGCGCGATAGGGGCCATTTGAGGAGTCGGAACTTTCGTCGGCACTGTCGTCGGAACCGTCGTCGGCTTTCGAAATTGGGCGGCTTCGCGTGTTACCGCGGTGACTCCATTTCGTACGACCGCAGGGAGTGACGTTGACTCGAGGGCTTTCATGCCTCGTTCCGCACCCAGCGGCGACCAAAACCCTTGCGTCGGACTGACACGAACTTGCGCGGGGTGAGCGTGGGACGCAGGTTCCACAAACGAAGGCAGTGGTAGTTGAGGCTGAGTTAG
>JBBRJI010000036.1:0-15689 GCA_038219625.1 Pirellulales bacterium
TTGGCGTGCCCGATCGAGGTCCCCTAATGCAATCACGAGTTGAAGAATCGTAAGTTCGCGATCCACCAGCATTTGCTGATTGGCGGGCTTGATCTTTTCGACCATCGCCAAGGCTTTTGCCGTTTGGCCTGTCTCGCTCAGCAAACGGATACTTAGCAGATTAAAGAGTTCGTTGCTCGGATCGAGACTCTGCATTTCGGATAGAATCGAGAGAGCAATGTCTTTTTTGTCGTCCCAGATCGCAAAGGTGGCCCAAGCGAGTTGACGTACAATGCGAAGCGTCGCATCATCGGTGGCTGCCGAAGCCCAAGTATGCAGTTGCTTCCGGAGCGTTTCACGGGTGGCTTCTTGCAATTCGACATTCGCGTCCTTTTGGTCGTACGCAATTTTCAGCGATGCCAACAAGGAAGCTTCTACATACCCATTTGCCTGTGGGAATGGAACCTCGACACGAACGTACCTACCGTTGCGAAAGTAGTAGGCTTGCGAGGTCTGGGCAGCCAAAGCGACCCGTTCGGAAGGCCGTTTTTTTGCGGTCAGGCTAACTTGATAATGAATGCCGAGGTCGAGCATCTCGATCCAATGTTCGGCTGTGGCTTTCTCCGCGAAGGCTCCAACCAATTGGCTATAATTATAGACTTGAATACCTTGACTTTTTGGCTGCTTGAGCGACTCGTCCAAGGCTTGTCGAAAGAACCCCATAGCTCGTGTTGATTGCGGCTCTTCCTCGCTAAGTAGTTGCGTCGCCATCTGCATGAGTTGGCTCGGCTGATTGCTGATGGAGAGTTTTTCTATGAGAGCGTCGGCTTTCTCTTTTTGACCTGCCAGTTTCCATTGGCCAGCCAGCCATAGCAAGCGACTGTCTGCAATCTGTGCTCCATCGACAACTTCGTTGATCAGCGTCTCTGCCTCGACCAGTTGTTCAGGAGCCAGGGAGACTGGCTTTTCGTTATTGCGCCGACTGGCCGGGTTGCTGTTCATCAACCGATTGATTCGACTCTGTTTTGCAACGCGGTCACCAAGTGAGATTAATAAGGATAAGCATTCTTCGTATTCGTCAGACGCTTCGCCTCGCGCCGTGAATTCTAGATCGGAGTTCTTCCATAGCATAAGGTCCATGGCATTCCAAAGGTCGTCGGGCTTCTTGGACGCTTTCGCCATGGCAATTTTCTCCTTGATTTCATTGTCGATGACACTTTCGGACTCTATCGTTTGCTGCAAGATTCCCTTGGCCAAGAGTCGCACATCCGCGAAGCAAGTCGGTGAAAAAGCTGGCGGGCCACTGCTGCCGTAGTAGCGGTCCCGGTCGGGAAAAACGGATTGCTTCAGTTGATTGATCTGCTGTGACATTCTTTGGCGGCTGATGACGTTTTCCTTGCTGTAACTGCTTGCTAATTGCGAGGCATTCGGAGCCTTGGCGGATTTGGCCAGTTGTTGCTTGGCTGCTTCGCTCAGCGTCGATGGAGCGATTGTGAGACCAAGTACCTTCGTTGCCATTTCCCGAGCTTCGGCTTTCTTGCCCGCTCGGTATAGACTGATCATGCCTGGGGCGAAGAGCTCCCATTGGTCCGGAGATTGCACTAGTGCTTTTTCTACAATCTTGAAGGCGGATTCGAATTGATCCTTGGCGATGAGATTATTGATCGCAGCCGTAACCGAGGTGGCTTTGCCGTCGCGACTGCTGAGTTTGATCCAGACGCTTTCCGCCTCATCGATTTGTCCGAGATCGGCCAGGAGTCCGGCAAGGGCGTATTCCCCTTGCGGCGACGGTGAAATGATGTTGAGTCGCCGTTGGTATTCGGCAGCCGATTCTAGATCGTATTCCGCTCTTGAAAGTGCAACGATTTGTTCGAATAGTTTTGTATCGCGGCTCTCTTGGCGAATCAAACGCTCCAGTATCGACTTGGCCATTCCAAGGTCGCCGGCGGATTGGTAAGCTGCCGCAGTCCATAGAGTAGCGTCGCGGACTTTGTTTTCCTCGCGACCGATCGTCTCAAGCCGTTTGATTAGCGTTTCAAAGCGATTTGCTCGAAGATAGAGTTCGGTCAAGGAAGCAATCGGAGTAGCCTTGGCATCGGAATCCTTCGCCAAGCCAAAGGCACGCCAATAGAGTTCGATCGCTTCGTCGGTTTGCAGTTCGTTGGAAAGATACTTAGCCAACGCATTGATCGCATCGAGGTCGTTGGGGTGGTTGCGTAAATTGCGGCGCAGCGCATCCAAACCGGCGGCGTTGTCCCCTGCCTGAAAGCACAGATCGGCGAAGAACCGATAGTTGTCGGCGTTGCTAGGTGCGGAGGCGATCAGTTCACGACCGGTCTTCAACGCGGCTTCGCTCTGGCCGAGTCGCATTTGCAAGCCCGCAATCTGCGTAAGGTAGTTGCTCGTGAATCGACGATCGATGGAGGCGAGTCGTCGATACGATTCGATGGCAGGGCCGATTTGACCGGATCGCTCTTGCAATCGGGCAGCCGCCAGTGAGTAGTTGACGTTTGTTGAATCCAGCTCGATGGCTTTTTGAATGGCGATGATGGCTTCCTGAAACTTGCCGTTGGCTTCACGCAACATGGCTAAGAGTTGCCAGGCAGCGGCATTGCCGGATTGTTCGGTTTCGACGAGTTTCTCTTGAACCACAATTCGATCTTGCAGTTTGCCGGCGGCCTGATAGGCTTTCACTCGCAGGTCGACCAGTTTCTCTCGCGACTCTTTGTCCTCTGCAATTTTTTCGGCGAGATCCAATTGGGCAAGGGACTCGTCAAATTGCTTATCATCTCGCAAGAGTTCGGAATAGCGAGCGCGATGCTCGAAGGCCGGGTTCAGTTCGCAAGCCCGAGCGATAGCGGCAATCGCCTTGCTCGGATAGTCAAACTGCTTCATGATTTCAGACAGTCGAACACAGTTCTCTCGAGACTCGCGCGAGCCCGAAGCAATTTCCTCCCAAATGACGAGCGCTTCGTCCTTGCGAGCCAATTTATGGAGGTACTCTCCCAAATATTCGCGATACTGAGGTTCGTTGTCTGCTAGCGCGATCGCCTTTCGGTACAGCGAGATGGCTTCCTCCGGCAATTCTGCACCGCGAACAAGGTCAGCCACTCGAGAGACGGTCACCGGGTCGCCACCGCGTTTGGTAAGCAGGCGTTGCCATACCTGGGACGCTTGCTTGCGGCGTTCCATGACTTCAATCGTTTCATCGGAAATTATCAATTCGCCCCAACGGACCAGGCGGTCGACATTGTCTGGTTCCAAATCCACCAAGAGCGACATCTCTTTGGTTGCCTCGGTGACTTTGTTTTCGCTGACCAGAACGTCGACCAACAATTGGCGAGCCTCGGGGTTGGAGGGAGCTCGTTCGATGGCTTGTCGGAAGAGCGCTTGAGCCTCTGTTCCACGGCGTTGAATCGAAAGCTGGCGTCCAATTCGCATCATGGCTTCGATATCATCCGGATGGGACTCAATCCACTTGCGGTAGTATTGGATCAAACCGTCATAGTCGTTGGAGGTCAGAAAGACTTCATCGATACGGCGTCGCACATCGCGGTAGAGCCAACTGTCTGGATTGACCTTTTGAAGGATGGACTCAAAATTGCTCAATGCCACATCGCGTTGTCCCATCTCGGCGCGGAGTTGGTTTGCTCGAACGGCCATTTCGATTTGACGAAACTTGTCCTTGTGGTTTTTGGACAAAGCATCGTACCTTTCGAGGGCTGCTTCACGTGCCCCTTCTTCGGCGAGGATACTTGCAATTTCTTCTTGGACCTGTTGGTCTCCAGGAAAAGTTGCTTCCAGCCGTTTCCAAACCGCAAGCGCCTCTTCGTTTCGGTTGGTGCGTTGATAAATCCGACCAAGGTCTTGCGAAATCTCAAGTAGGTCCGCGCGAGCCGGTTTTTTGTCGATGGCTCTTTGAAGGGCAGCGGCTGCGGCATCGACTTGGCCGAGCAAAACCAGTGACTTGCCGAGGTAGTAACTGACAAGCGAATCTGCGGGATTAAACGACTCGGCCTTTTCGAGGGCCAAAGCAGCTTGCGAGTCTTGACCGCGTTGCATCGCAAACATGCCCACGACGAGCCACAAGTTGCCGTTCTTTTCTTTTTCCGCTTGAGCTTCTATGCCCGCCGTTAGCGCATCTAGCGAGCCGCGACTCACGTGATAGCCGTAGACTTTATCAAGCGCGGTTCCGAGTCGCGGCCTTTTCTTAAGCAACTCAAGAAACCGTTCCGCCGCGATACGTTCTTTCTTATCTTCATCGGACTCTTCCGCTTTGCTAAGCTCCGGTTCTTGGGCAACGCCACCGGACAGATAACAAAAGTGGGAAACGAGCGGAAAGAATAGAAACAACAGCAATGAAACTCGAAGGAGCGGGGCGTAACGCATGATTCTTCCATCCTCGACTGAGACGGGGGATAGGTTTTGGGCTTGGCGAATTCTAACACATTCCAAAACCAATATCTAATTGTTTGATGGGGAGCTCAATATTCATTGTCGCCTTTCGCTCCGCGAAAGTGCGCCCGGCTAACGCACTTTTGCGGAGCAAAAGGCGACATTCGGGAATTTTCGACCGCAGACCTTTCCCTCTGAGATAGACTAAGACACTGATCACTTGACCCAGTGACTACGGAATGACCCAGTGAGTACGGAACTACAATAGGAACCGAGTGCGATGCAATTCAAAGAGACACACCGCCGAGTTTTGCCGCTATTGAATCTTGGAGTGGTTGCGGCGTGGTCGCTGCTTGGCTTTGGGTTCGCCGCACCTGTCAGGTCTCAGTTGGTCGAGTCGTTGGGTTCGATCGCGGATTCTCCATTTCCAAATGATTGGTATGTGCGGGACGGAGAGGGCCTCGAGGAGCTTCGCAGTTTAGAAGGGAAGCCCGCGAAAGAGTTATCGGTTGCGGAATGGAAAGGCGATTCGACCACTCTCGAGCAGCTCAAAGGCAAGATCGTCGTTCTCGATTTTTGGGCAACTTGGTGCGGGCCCTGCATGGCCGTCATTCCTAAGAATATCAAGTTCATCGACGAGTACAAAGACAAAGGGGTCGCACTGATCGGCATCCATGATGCAAAATCAGGTTGGGACAACGTCGACAAAGTCATCAGCGAAAAGGGAATCAATTACCCGGTTGCACTGGATTCATCGAAGGAGTCGCAAGGTGAAACATCGAAGGCATACGCATTAAAGTTTTGGCCAACTTACGTCATTATCGATCGTGACGGAATCGTTCGCGCGGCAGGAATTAAACCCAATAAGATTGAAGAGGCTGTGGATCAGCTTCTTGGCGGTAAGCCGGGCACGTCAACTGGGAATGCACCGATCAAGATCGCGACCTTTCCCGAAAAGTGGTTTTTAGGAGGAAGCAAACGCTCCAAGTCGGCCGTAAACGTCGAGGGAAAGCCTGCTGCAAAACTCGCTGTTTCCGATTGGCTTGGCATCTCCATCGAGGCTGACAACTGGGAACAACGCGTTCGGGTTGTTCAGTTCGTGCGGCCTGAGCTGGCGGCCTCGGTCGATCAGCTATCCAAATTGCAGACCGTTTCTGAGCGATTCGCCACGCAGGGAGTTGTGTTCATGGCCGTCTGCGACGCTAGGGCCGGCAAAGATCGCATGAAGACTATTGCTGAGGAAAAGCGGATTGAAATTCCGATCGCGATGGATCGTCCGTCGGAGAACGATCCTTCCGGGCCAGGAACCACCAGTAATTCGATGGGAATCAAATTCGCCCCGGCTACAATTGTGATAGATCGCGCTGGAGTCCTTCGGGCGTCTGGGCTGAAAACGGATTTTTTGGACAAGGTCTTGAATCAGCTTTTAGCCGAAGCCATACCCATTCAAGAACCTGTTAAAGATTCTGAGATCGATGAAATTGTGGAACGACCCAAAGTCGAAGTGGCGGATCGAAAGACGGAAAACAAAGAAGAAGAGGCTAAGGCGAGCGACAAGTAAACGTTTACGATACTCGTAGGTCCGCATCTCCGATGTTGTGAGTTTATTATTGTCGCCTTTCGCTCCGCGAAAGTGCGCCGCATTAGCGCACTTTTGCGGAGCAAAAGGCGACAATCACGCTGCTACGATTACCGACAAAGAAAGACACGATGATTCAAGCCACGGAAATAACCGAAACCACGGAAGCCAAGCAGTCCGATTTCTCTCGTATCGTGCGCGAGCACGTCGCCAAGACGGTGGTCGGTCAACAGGTAGTGGTCGAACGAGTTATGATTGCCCTGCTAACCGGTGGCCATTTGTTGTTGGAAGGAGTCCCCGGCATCGCGAAAACACTGCTGGTTCAAACGGTTAGCAAAGCCATTGATTTGCAGTTCAAACGCGTTCAGTTCACCATCGATTTGCTGCCGTCGGACATTGTTGGTTCCGAGATTCTCGATCAGAAGTCGGGTGAGTTTCGGATCCACAAAGGACCTGTTTTTACCAATCTCCTTTTGGCGGACGAAATAAATCGGGCGAGTCCCAAGGTGCAGTCGGCGCTTCTCGAAGCCATGCAGGAACGCAAGGTTTCGATCGGCGATCAGACGTATGTATTGCCTGCTCCTTTTTTGGTGATCGCCACACAGAATCCGGTGGAACAGGCCGGAACGTTTGAGCTTCCAGAGGCCCAGTTGGATCGGTTCATGCTCTGCCATCGATTGACGTATCCAGATCTCGAGGATGAGACCGAAGTTGTTCGCCGAAGCTTGAAGCTAAAGCTTTTGCGGCAAGGGGAAGGGGCGGTGCCTATGTCGGCCTTCGATGCTATTACGGAATCGGGAATACTCCACGTCCATGATTTGACCGCGGCTATGAGCAAAGTCCAGGAGGTCCACGTCAGCGAAGTCTTTATTCGAGACTGCGTCGAACTGGTTCACCGGACACGCAAACATCCGCATATTGAATTGGGCTGCAGTCCACGGGCTGCCTTGGCGCTGGTTCAAGCGTCTCGAGCGAGGGCCTTTTTGTATGGCCGCACCTACGCGGTTCCCGAGGATCTCTTTGCCCTGGCCGAAGACGTCGTTCTTCATCGCATTCGACTCACCTACGAGGCACTTGCAGATGGACTTCGTCCGACAGATGTTCTCAAGGATCTTCTCGAATCGATGACGTAAGTTGGATGCGCCGAAATCGGATGCGCCGAAGTCTGCTGGGTTCTGCAATGCCAAAAGAAAAACAACAAAGTCTACGCCCGCCGAATGAGCTTGTTCACGCCGATTTCGAAATGGTCGCGCGGCGTTTGGCGGACGACTTGGCTTTTGGATCCGATACATCTCTGTTTGTTGGCAGTGGCTTGGAGTACGCTCAGTCGCGCCCATACGAACCAGGGGATTCCGTTCGACAACTCGATTGGAGGATCACCGCCAAGACCGGTAAGGCCTTTGTGAAGCAGTATGAGACGCTCAAACGCATCGCGATGTTTTTGGTTCTGGATACTTCGTCATCGATGAGTGTCTCGTCTGCCAGGTTGACCAAGCATGACATGGGGATTTGGATTGCATCGGCGATCGGACTGGTTGGACTGCGCAGACTCAGCCCTGTGGCGATCGCCGGGGGTGGTCAACGCGAGACGCGACTTGAGGTAAGTCTTTCGGAAAGCGACCTTTGGCGGGCCATGGAACCGCTACGTCTGCATGCTCGAGCAGAGACGACGCAGCTTGGCGATCGTATCCGATCGCTGGAACCGAGACTGTCGCGCAGAAGTATAATCGTCGTTATCAGCGACCTGCATGATCCCATGGTCGGATCGAGCCTTCGGCATGTGGCCCAAAAACATGACGTAGTGGTAGTGCATCTCGAGGACCCAGCCGAGCGAGGCAAGTTGCGAGCGGGCTTCTTTCGCGGCGTAGAGGCAGAGACCGGTCGCATGTTCCTAGGTGGGGGCACGACTCAGTGGAAAGGCCAACCACCCATCGTTCAAGAACTCGTCGGAGCTGGGATCAGCTATCTTCATCTCCGAACAGATCTTCCATTCATCCCGCCACTGAGGCACTTTCTGGCATCCCGCAACATGATGTCGAGGAGTGGCAAGTGATTTCTTTGCGCATTTCGACACGTTTGGTACTAGGTTTGGCAGTCATGATTGTTTGCTATAGCCTTGGTAACAAGGTCGCGTGCACTCTTGCAATCGGGACTCAGGCAGGCACAGCGGTGGAGGTCAAAGGTGAACGAGGACTTACCGGAACGGTTGTCTTTGATTTTGCCGGTAAAACCTTGCGGTCGAAAACACAACGAGACTCCGCTGCGCCGATTTGGATGCGTTTAGCTGCATCTGCCAAAGATGCACACCACTACGAAGCCAAGTTCCTCGGTACGGTCGAAGGCGTCTACGATCTACGCTCGCTCATGGAGCATGTTGACGGATCCGAAGTCACCGAAATGGTGCCCATCCAAGTTCGCATCGTATCGACATTGCCTAAGGATCATCGAAGCGATCTCTTTGGGGTAGCTGAGTTCAAGCCTTCGTTTTGGGGTGGCTATCGACTCGCGATCGTTTTAGTCGGTCTTGCATGGTTGGGCATCCCAATTGTTGTATTCATTCGCAGATCATTGCGAGCTGTTCCGCCAGTGAGTCTCACGGTTGCAGAACCGCCGCCTACATTTGCGGATCAACTGCAACCGCTCATTGAGGCAGCCGCGTCGCGGACGCTTTCGATTGGGGAGAAAGGTAGACTGGAACTGCTATTGCTACATTACTGGCGAGATCGCATTACGCCCAAATCGACCGATATAGCCGGCGCGATTCGCGGACTTCGTACTCATCCCGAGGCGGGCACGCTGGTTACAACGGTCGAACGTTGGCTTCATGAATCCGACGCGATGGAAGATGAATCCGATCGATCACCCGCGGCCATCGTCGAGTTGTTGAAACCCTATCGGTTTCTTGCGGCAATAGTTGAGACTAACACGAGGAGCAAGGCTCCATGACGTTTGTTCAGCCCTGGATTCTACTGCTTTTGATCCTGCCGATCTTGCTCTGCGTGTGGCACATGCAGATGCGTTCATGGGGAATCGCGTTGCCCTTTGATCATCAAATGCATCCGCAGCGTCGCATCGTAAGTGGCTTGCTTCGATTCTGGGAGTTGTTACCCGCGATGCTGCTATCCGTTATCATTACTATACTTGCTGGGCCGCAGGTCCAACGTGTTCCGCGTGAGGAGCGCGTGTTGACCAATATTCAGATCTGCATGGATGTCTCGGGTAGTATGACCACGGACAATCGCTATGAAATGGCCAAACGCGCCATCGAAGATTTTATTGTTTCACGCGATGGCGATGCACTTGGTTTCACTTTGTTCGGGACGCAGCAGATTCGGTGGACTCCGCTAACGAAAGACGTTGCCACGATTCGGCGCGCACTCCCATTCGCAAATCCTAGGAATCAGCCGCCGTTCATGGGGGGGACACTTATTGGTGCCGCACTTCGCTTTTGCCGCGACAACATGGTGGCCGAAGCGACAGAAGGAGACCGATTGCTGCTTCTTGTTTCAGACGGAATGAGTGCGGACGTCAACGGTGCGAATGCGGGAGAACTGGCGGATGAAATGAAAGCCGCGAACATCACGCTCTACCATGTCCACGTCGGAACAGATCCCGTCCCGACCGACGTCAGGGAGATTGCAAGTGCAACCGGAGGAGAAGCTTTTGCGGCCACCGATGATGGTGGATTAAAACGAATATTTAAGCACATTGATCGGATGAAGCCCGCTCGGTTCAAACCCGCCTCCGCGATTCCGATGGACTACTTTCAACCCTTTGCGTGGATTGGATTAAGTTTGCTTGGTGCTTATACTCTAGGGGCTTTCGGATTGAGGTTCACGCCATGGTAGCTCATCCAGTCTTCATTGCGACCATCATCGCTTTGAGTTGTGCTTTGCTCATGTTCGTTGCCGAATGGTTGCATGGAAAACGCATTGCCCGCGTTTCTTATCTTGCCTTCGGTTCGCAAGGTCGTTCTCGCGGATGGGTTGCGGTGGCGCCCTTGATGCGAATTGTGGGTGCTTCGAGCATTGCCTTTGGACTAACCGTCCTTTGGCTAATGCAACCTGCTGCGATCGAAAAGCAACCTTCGCAGGCGGCTTCGAAACATTTGCTCGTTTGTCTCGATGCGTCACCAAGCATGTACGTTGCGGATTCCGGTCCGGATGGCAGGAAGAAACGGGCCATTTGGGCAGGGGAAGTCATTCAAGCGATCTTGGATCGACTTGACACTGAAACCACGCGTATCACGGTCTTCGCGGTCTACACCAAATCCATTCCCGTGATTGAGGAAACGTTTGATAGAAACGTGGTCCGCAATCTGTTGGATGGGCTACCTTTGTTTGCTGCATTCGAATCGGGACCGACGCGACTATCGAGCGGGGTAAGCGAGGCGCTGGCCTACGCTCGCAAATGGGAGCCTGGCTCTGCCACACTGCTCATCATCAGCGACGGCGATTCGGAGGAGAAGATCGACGTGCGTTCTATCCCCTCGTCGATTGCCGATTCGATCGTGATCGGTGTCGGTGATCCAATGCGACCGACTATGGTGTCCGGACACCGCTCCACCCAGGATGTGGCTTCGCTCAAATCGCTGGCAACCAAGCTTAAAGGGAAATTCCATCAAGGAAACAACAAACACTTGCCCTCTGAAATTTTGGCTAACCTGAGCATGGTGCGACCGCGTGTTACCGATGGCATTGGGCTGCGCGAGGTCGCACTGACTTGCATCGCGGTGGGTGGATGTTTGTTAGCCATGATAGGTCCAATGCTCATTTTGTTCGGCAGGGTGGTTAGCCAATTGCCATCCGTTCCAATAGCGAAAGCAATCCCATGGGAAAATCAGGGTATTGGTTCGGCAGGAGCCTCACCTTCCCGGGCGATGAATTGGTTGCGTAAATCTAATCCAGAAAGGAGTGCATGATGTTGGTTAAATTCGGGTGGAGTCTTTGGGCGATTGCGCCAGCGCTGATTCTGGCTTTCCATTTTGGTCCGGGACAGAAGTTGCTTCGTCGCGACTTAGCAGCGGATCGAATGGTAGAGGCACAGAAATTGGAGGCCGAGGCCAGCGAGCTCCAGTCGGTCGCCTACGAAGCTCAGTTCAAGACGTTCGAAGCTAGGGAAATTTTATTAACGGAGGATAGCGAGCTCAATCGAACCAAATTGGAGCAGATCTCACAAGCCGAACAAATGGCGTACGCAGCGGCCAGTGACGCTTGGAAGAGCGCTGCCGACCGTTATCAAGAGGTCGAGACACTTCTGGATGGAAGTTCGCAGGCGGGGCAGGTGAAATGGTTGCGGGGCCGAGCCCTGGTTAGGTCTGGAGAAGTTTTTAATGGGATCGATGAACTGCAGTCGACGCTCGATGAAGCTGTCCAGGCAGGGCAGTCCGAATCCACGCTGGCTATCGCAGCTCGCGAAGAACTTGCAGCCGCTCACTATTACGGTGCGCGACTTCTGAGAGAGGAAGGGCGCTCGTCCGAAGTCTGGCGACCGATTTCCGAAACTTCGCGGCAGCAGTTCCGATACTTAGCAGAGAAGACAAAGCGAGAAGCCAAACCGCAGTTGGCGAGCAATCTGCAACGCAATTTGGAACGTGTGCTGGACTTGGAACAGTTGGATCGGTCAGAACTCGTGGGACGTCCCATACCGAAAGATTCTCCGCGCGGGCGTCGGCCCGGTGATGGTGAACCTGGGAAACGACCGGGTCGCGGCCCACGTCCGGACGGAGATCGTCCAGGCAATGGCGCGTCCGGAATGTTGGAAATTGGTCCGGGTTGGTAATGCGGTCCGAAGTAACTTTTTAGTGAATCTTGAATTTAGATTGGTTTATTGTGATGGCAGGTAGCAGACTCATGCTGATTCAAAAAAGAAAACGCAACGCGATAACCATGATGGCGTTTTTCGCCTTCTTCGGCACGGAACTTCACGCCCAAATTCCTGCGCTCCGGATGACTCCTGCGCGGGCTATTCAGGCGCAGCGTGCCAACGGTGACCAAGCCACTCCGGTGCCTGGAACGATGACTCCTGCCAAGCCAATCAAGCAGGCGCTCAAGGATGAGGAGGTAAGCTTGCTCAAAAAGGACTACGACCGACTCTCACCCGCAGATCGCGAGGCAATGGTCGCAACCTATAAGGACCTCGGAATCGACTTGCTGGTTGCACTTGGGCTGAGTACTCAAAACCCCGTCGATACCGTCGAAAAAACCGCTATGCCGAGTGCAAAGAATGACCTGCTCAGAGCCGTAAAAAAACTCAACTTTGCAAGGACAGCGGACAAGGTGCTCGAAGCCAGGGCTCAAATCGGGCTCAAAGCCTTGCCAATGCCAGCAGCTTCCGCCCCGATCGATGAGCAATCGAACTGGCTTCATCTGAATGTGCTTGCCGGTGAGTGGCAATCACTGCAATCCTTTCTAAAGGAGAGAGCGGGCGGCGATGCGGCCGAAATGTATGCTCACGTATTGCAATCGACGAACCAGGGGGATCCAGGCTTGTTGCCCGAAGAGATCCTTGCGATTTCCGAAGCCTGCCCTGCCGAACTCACCGAATGGCAATTAACGTTGCTAGCCCAATTGCTCAAGACGGCTGCCTCGCGTTCGAGTACCGGCCCATTTTTGGAACGTCTCCGGCAGGGAACCAGCTTCTTTGGTCCGCAGGACGATGGGCGACGTGATCGGACTGCAAAGTTCCTTTCGCAAGCAATGTTAGCCGTCGAAGCCTTTGCTTATTTACCGATTCTTGAGAAAGCACGCGAGAAAGGGGACACGCAAGCCTTAACATCGCATGCACGCTATCACGAAGCTCGAGCCGCCGCGCTTGGGAATGCACCGGAAGCGCAGCAACAACGGCGAACCGCCTGGGATCTATATTGCGAAATCGCCATGACCGACCGTGTCGACTTTGCTCTACGACGTGAAGCCATGGGCCAAGCCATCGAATTGTTACCAAGCATCCCGCCTGGTCCGGCGACCGAATGGCTCCAGTCTGTGTTCGCGAACAAGTCGCTGGCGCCAACGGGCCTCGAAGCGGTCGCGCTCAAAGCCATGCGCATCGGCAATGAAAAAATCGGCATTCAGGATCGTGCTTCGGCCATCTTGATGATGAAGGACTCGGTCGACGCCCTTCTCAACGATGAGAGCGTCGAGCTGAATCAGTTGAGGGTACCACTGCGACTGCTAACAATGAGCTTGGTCGCCGCCGCCGAGGAAACGATCACAAAACAAGGCTCGAAAGCAGGCGTTGCCCCAGAGACTACCCTCTTGCTGCGAGCGCTGCCAGGCGAACGATGGCGAAGTCTAATCGAACCGAGCTTGGCTGTTCGAGCATTCAAAGCTTTCATCGGTATCGCACTGAGCGCAGACAATGCGGACCAAGCGTTGGAGCTCTTGGCCAAGGGGATCGAACGCGCACCGGGCCAGAGCATTGAAATGGCTGATGAATTCTTGAGAGTCTGGATGATTCGACTCAACCCACTACCCGATCCGCGACGCATGAATTCCTTCATTATTATCGGTGGGCGACAACAAACTGCGTCCGCTCCATTAACGCGTGGGCGGCAAGATCGCAACTTGGATCGCCTCAAAAAGTTGCTGGACTTGCTCGACAAAATAGGTGCCAATGGTAGATCGCTTGAACGCGTGGTCACCGCCTTTGCCTCGTGTCATGGCAAAGCGGAAACATTTCGACGCGAGAACGTGGTGTCCGTATTAGGCCCGATCGCTGAATTAGCACCATCGGTCTCGGCACGTCTAGCCGAATCGATGCGAACAGGGCTAAACGGCGATTGGAAGTCGCGCGACGTGCAACGTGCAGCAGGAAACCAAAAGAGTACTTCTGAACTCGAAGCACTCATCGAGGAAGGCTATCAGTTGGCGTTGGACATGATCGAATCCGCGACCCACCAAGATCCGACTTCCTGGCGTCATGCAATGACCAAAGCAACTCTAGCTTATGACCACATGCAGTTTAGGCGACAACGGGATCAAGATGCAGCATCCTACAATGCCGCTCGCGAGGAACTTTTTCGGGCGTTTGGTGAAGCCGCGAAACAGTATCAGGCGGCGGTGATCCGAGGCGAACTGCGCGAGGATCCAGGCGTCTATCTGAGTTGGTTTAGCATCTCGCTCGGTTCCAGTGATCTTTCTACCCTCACTGCCAATGACTTGCTCACCGAGGGTTCTGAAAACATCGAACAGATTCAACAGATCCGGAAGCAAATGCTCGAGATGCCCAGTGAAATGGCAGACTCCCATCTCGGCGAATTTGCAAGGCGCATTATCGACAAGCTGCCGAGCCTGACGCCGGAAGTAAAGCCTGGGGTGGTGCGACGAGCAAGCGAGATTGTTGGAGACCATCCGGCTGGCGCCTTGCTGAGGCAGACCCTCGATATGTACGAGGATTTGCTTCGAAATGAAATCCATTTGCACTTGGCCCTAGATGGCTCGGACCAAGTCGGCACGCGGGAATTTGGAGCCGTCCTAACGCTTCGTTCCACGGCGGCTATCGGTCGCGAATTAGGCGGCTTCAGCCAGTATTTGCAAAACAATGTCTACAGCTATATCGGCGGAAAATATCAGCCGATCAACTTTCGTGATCGTATGCAAAAATCGATCGAACAGGCTTTTCATGAAGATCTCGAGTTGGTTCATATCGGCTTTTTTGATTCCATGAATCCGGCCCAACCGATTCAGGTCGAAGGCAAGAAGGGTTGGGAGGAAAAGCCACTGTGCTATTTGATACTGAAGGCAAAGGATCCAAGCGTAGATCGATTGCCGCTGCTGCAGATGGATATCAACACCATTGATGAATCGGGAGCGGTAGTATTGCCTGTTCATTCCAACAACGTCTTCATCGATGCGACCTCAACCGCAAACCAAGGCAACTCAGAGTTGAGTTCCCGCCCTTTGCATGGCTTGCAAGTCACTCAAACGATCGATACACGCGATCTCAAAAAAGGAAAAGATAAGGGCATCCAATTTGAGGTTGCCGCCACCGGCCGCGGTGTGATTCCGGACCTCGATCAATTGTTAAGTGGGCTCGATCGGGCTGTGCCAGGCTTTTCGGTCAATCGAGAAAAAATCGAGTCCGAATCGGTGCGAGTTCTCGGCGTCGAGGCGAATAGCAAAACCATGGGATTCGGTTCGACAACCCCCAGCGACTCGGACACCTACGTTAAAGCAGACGCTGATGGATTGTTCCGACTGCCTACAACCAGGAAGTGGATCGTCAAGTTTGAACCTTCGGAGATCTCCGCTGAAAATATCATACGCGTTCCCGAACTCGACAAGCGGCTTGAGGGTACCCTCCGCTCCGAACGATTCATCGACATGGACTTGGTTGAGATTGAATCCGATACGGTTCCGCTCGAAAGGGTCGCGAGCAATCGCGTACCTATGATTGCCGGGATTGCTATGGTTGGAGTTCTATTGCCCGCCTTGGTCTGGATTTATATGAAAGGGAAGACGCAATCGGCGAAGTCGGAGGACGCGGGATTGCGACTGCCGAATGAGATTACCCCTTTTTCGGCGGTGATCACGCTGCAGCGCTTTTCGAAAAATTTTGCTTCCAAAATGTCACAAGAGGATCGTGGGCGATTGCAAGCAGACATTTCCGATCTCGAAAACCGATTTTTTGCGGCTAATGCAAAAACAGATCCGCAACTCGCCAGCGAGACACTGCATCGATGGCATAGGATTCTGAGGGGAAGCAGCGTCGGTTGAGGGTTGAGGGTTGAGGGTTG
>JBBRJI010000037.1:0-15643 GCA_038219625.1 Pirellulales bacterium
GACGCGAGATGGATGGAGGGAGATCCCAACCTGGTTACCGGGTACGCCTTGCTGACACTCGCCTACCTCAAATAATTGAACCATGTGAGGGTCGCAGAATTGCTAAACAAACTAGTTAAGCGACAGCCCCAGATTCGTCTGACCAAAGAGTTGCTCGCCCTGGCCCTGACGTCCTCCAGCGAAGCGATCTTGATCAAGGATTGCGCCGGTACGATACTTATTGGAAGCCAGAAGGTCGCCGAGTTTCACAAATGCTCAGTTGAGGATTTACAAGGTCGCGATTCCTACGAAGGTCTGCCCCCGGAACTCGCCAAGCACATCCAGGAACGGGATCAATTTGTTATTGTTAGCGGCAAGGCGGAATCGGCCGAAGAGACCTGGGACTTAGGTTATGAAAAGCGAAGTCTTCTCGTGTCCCGAAGTCCAATTCGCGACTCGGAAGGGGTCAGCGTTGGCATCATTGCTTGCTACACAAATATCTCAAACATCAAACAAGCCTTTCTTTTGTTTGAACAGAATCAAAAGAGGTTTACAGCGTTAGCGCACACATGCCCAGTGGGAATTTTCGAATGCAATCCGTCCCATCAATTGACTTACGTAAACCCTGAATGGGAGCGAATAACTGGCTTGGTTGTACAGGAAGTTGTCGGAAAATTCTGGATCGATTTTGTATCGAACGAGCAAAAGCAACTCGTAAAGCAATTGCAAGGCAACGCGGACTCGCAGCCTAGTGGCGAACGAATCGATTGCACTTTGATTGGGAGAAAAGCGTGTACGGTTGAGTTATCACTCAATCGTGTGGCCGACACTCATAACAACACGGTGTCTTATATTGGCAGTACCGTCGATCTCACGTATCGACTAGCCTCACAGCAAGAACTGCGAGAAAAAGCCAACTTGATGCGGGACTTAACCAGTTCCGTGCCAGCCATCATCTGGCAGCTTTCCTTGGACGGGCAGTGTGTTTTTGCAAGCGACTACTTTGAGACCGTCACGGGCATGTCGACAGAAACCGCGCTCGGAAATAGCTGGGAGAAATGGATTCATCCGGACGATTTCCAACTCGCGGCGGCTAGCCTCAATTCAGTCTTGAGTGGGAAACAAAAATCCGCGCGTCATGAATTTCGCATGATGGGGCGTTCGAGTGAGTGGCGCTGGATGCTTACCAATTGCCAGCCTATTCATTCCATCGAAGGCAAATTCATGGGTGTGGCAGGACATACGATCGACATCACGGATCGCCGTAAGGCGGAAATGGAATTGCTGCAATACAATATTCTGCTTGAGGAACGAGTTCAGGAACGAACCCGTGAACTGTTGAGGGTCAATGATTCGCTGGTGAGCGAGATCGAAAATCGGCAACACGCCGAAGAGTTGCTGGAAGAAAAAAGGGCACAGCTCTCACACTTTTCCCGCGTTAGCGTGATGGGGCGGTTGTCCGGAGAGTTGGCTCATGAGCTAAACCAACCGCTCAACGCTATCCAAAATTACGTTGCAAGCCTGAGCAAAATCCTCGCTTCGTCACCTGCTTCGGATGCGACCTCGAATGTCCTCGCAAGACTTGCTAGCGAGGTTACGCGAGCCGCAAAAATCATCCGTCGAACTCGAGAATTCGTATCGACCGCCAAGCACAAGCCAGAGCAATTGAGTCTGTCCGAGCTAGTGTCGGATACGGCCGCCATGCTCAAGGGAGAAGCCCGTCGTCGTGGATTGACCATTCAAATTGTTGATGCCGAAAAGAACATCAAGGCGATCGGTGATCAAGTCGGATTGCAGCAAGTTCTTGTCAACCTCGTTTTGAACGCCCTCGAGGCCATGGTGGACCAGCCCAATTCTGACAAGGTAGCAACCATCGAGCTTCGTGAGACCCAGGATCGTATATTGATCCTTGTTCGAGATTCAGGCTGTGGTGTCGAGGAAACGCAACGAGAGCGATTGTTTGATGCGTTCTTTACCACCAAAGCCACAGGACTAGGTATGGGATTGGCAATCAGTCGCGGAATCATCGAGGAACACGACGGATCACTAATCTACAAGCCTGGCGAAAACGGGGGCAGCTCGTTTATTATAGAACTGCCCCGCGTAAAGAACGGCGGAGGTTGATTTGCGGTAGCTGAATTCCTGAGAATTCACGCGCTAATTGCTTAGTTAGGATCACTCGATCTATTCGTGTCGTAGCGAAACTCGCCAAGAGTTTTGGCGCCCGCTCATACCGAAAGTCTTGGCGACTTCCGCTACGTGAAATCGGATAGTAATTCATCGAGCGGCCCTAACGGCTCATAGGAGGATTTGGCGATGTCGCTTGTTGGAAAGAAGGCAAGCTTGTCACACCCGAACCCGGTGGCGAAGTTGGTACGGTATTCATCAAACCTTGAATGTTGCTCCCGATTGCACCGGCTTGCTGATAAATGCCTTGCGCTTGTTGGACCGTCTGTTGGCCTTGCTGAGCCATTTGCGTAATGTTTTGCGCACTACCCATGCTCGCCATCAGATCCCGAGCTGGTTTCAGATTCGGGTCAATCTGGAGTGCGGAGCCAAGGTACTGTTGCGTTGCTGGAACGTTCTTGCGTGCAAAATGCAAGTAAGCCATTTGGTAGTTGGCCATGGCAGGACTGTTCACTTGATTGAGCTCGGCCAAAGCGGCCTCGGCGTTCCCTGAATCGAGCATCACGCCTGCCAGCGCGGAACGATACGATGAACTCTTGGGATCGAGATTCACTGCTTTTTGTAGCTCGCTTCGCGCGGCGGTTAAATTTCCGCTACGGGCTTGGAGGCTACCGAGGTCGGCAAAGATGGCTGCGTTGTTCGGAGCCACCGTGGCAGCCTTTTGGTAAAACTCGACTGCCTTGTCTTTTTCATTTTGACGTTCGTAAAGCCGAGCGGTACTGAGCAGTGCCGGCGGATTTTTCGGTTCAATCTCTAACGCCTTGCTGTAGCTATCGAGGGCCTTGGCGTAATTCCCTTGCGACTCATGCAGTTGGCCGTTCATGACATGCAATTCGGGACCGACGGAAGGCTTGGTACTCAAGCTCGTTGGATCCCCCGTCTCGGGGGCCACGCCGAACGGGGCCGTAATCGCCGTTTTGGCCTTCCCGTAGGCCGACGAAACGGCAGTTCCCATGCTAGAAAACTGACCTTTGACAGCCTGCGTTGTCGAGGCTAGCGAGCCAGTTACGCCTGCGGTCGTCCCAGCAGGCATCGAGGGTGCGCCAGCGGTGCGCGT
This sequence comes from Pirellulales bacterium, assembly GCA_038219625.1. Classification (GTDB taxonomy): domain Bacteria; phylum Planctomycetota; class Planctomycetia; order Pirellulales; family Pirellulaceae; genus JBKCUI01. Next base: position 3,224 of record JBBRJI010000037.1, read on the forward strand.
TGGCCATATGGAAGTCCGGGTGCCGGGAGTCGACGTGCATCCTAAGAGTGACAGGCCAAAGCCCCCCATCACAACCGTGCAAAGCGTCTGACTCAGATTGCGTCGCGTCATGGAACGACGCGATGCGTTAGGTTTTCGTGAAACGGTCATGAACGAAGTCGCTTATTCTGCATCACCCAAACGGAATGTCAGCAACGGTTTGAAAACCTTTGCCGTAAAAATTGTTCTTGTCGTTACAGCTTCGGCAATCGGCTTTCTTGACCTTGAATAATTCTGCTTGTTCAACCTGACGAGGGTGCCCGCTGAGTTTACGCCGCTCTGCGTACGGACGCGGAGTTCGTCAAGCCGAGAGGCAATGCCAAGGGTTGGTCGTCCGTGACGACCACCTGGATCGCTAAATGCCGAGACGCATTCAACAGTATAGGACTCTTCAAATTGGCGGTCAGCGTGACACCACTCTTGCTAACAACACTCAAGACATAGAGTTGATCTTCGGTGTGCAGATGCAGCAGCGCCAGCTCGCGCTTGTGCACGTGCGCTCGATAATTTGGCGAAAACCGGCGTGGGCTAACTACTGGAATGGCAACATTGGCCTGCGCGACCGATTGCAACCAAGCGACTTCGTCATTCCCCTCGCTAGAAAGCAAAATCCAATGCCGACAGGTCTCAAATCCAATTAAACCAAGCGGCATGAGCAGCATGTCCGAGTGGTTGATATCCATTTTTCCGAAACGCGAAGATTGAATTTGCATGACTTCACCGTGGACCTAAATTTTACCAATGTGCTACAATCGTCACCATCGGCAGGTCGAGACCTGTCGCGTGAGTCTAAATTGGACTCGTGCCGTTTTTCAATCCTTGGCTTCTAACTGTTGGGACATTTCTAGTCCGATGAGTGATAGCAATCTTCTAAGTCGTATCGATATGGTTCGTGCTCGATTGGTTCCTTTACGAGACGGTCTTTGACTACGCGAACAAGGTTGCGCAAGTTGAAAAACTAGACAATTTCATGGCGAGTCCCACATTTTGGGACAATTCTGAAAAAGCCCAGGAGACGGTGCTTCAACTGAAAAGTCTTCGTTCGGTGGTTGAGCCGTTGCGAGGAGCGATTCGGTCGTGTGACGATTTGACCGAACTAGCAAACATGCTCGATGAGGATCCGGCGGTTGCCGTCGAGGTTGAAGCCGAGGTCACAAAACTGGAATTGGCCATCGAGCAATTGGAATTAAAAGTCCTGTTGAACGGCCCGTTGGATGAATGCGGCGCCATCCTATCCGTGCACGCGCGCGAAGGCGGACTCGACGCTAACGATTGGGCCGAAATGCTTCTTGGCATGTACATTGCTTGGGCTCAAAAGAATGGCAATACCGCGGAATTGATCGACCGGTCTGACAATGAAGGGGCTGGGATCACCCAAGCCACAGTCATCATTCGTGGCCCGTCTGCCTACGGATACCTCAAAGGGGAAGAGGGCATCCATCGATTGGTCCGGATCAGCCCCTACAATGCCGAAAGCAAGAGGCAGACCAGTTTCGCGGCAGTAGATGTTTCGCCGGAAGTGGGAGATGCGGTCGAAATTGAAATCCTCGAAAAGGACGTGCGAGAGGACGTTTACCGAGCTTCTGGTGCCGGGGGCCAACACGTCAACAAGACTAGCTCCGCGATTCGATTGACGCATCTTCCGACGGGGATCGTTGCTCAATGCCAGAGCGATCGAAGCCAACACAAGAATCGTGCCCAAGCCTGGAAGATGCTGCGAGCTCGAATGGCGCGTAGGGAAGAAGAAAAACAGGAAGCGGAGCAGGCGCTCAAGTATCAGAACAAGACCGTGACGGGTTTTGGTTCGCAAATTCGCAATTACTTTTTGCATCCCGATCAGCGAGTCAAGGACTCCCGGACCGGTTTCCAGATCGGCAACTTCCACGCCGTTCTTGGAGGCGAACTTCAAGGCTTTCTGGAGGCATTTCTAAAGTACAAGATGGTCAAAGAAGTGGGGGGGTAATTTCGTTGGGTTGTCAAGTGTAGAACGGCACTCCGTGCCGTTTTCCTCGGCACGGTGTTTTCCTCGGCACGGAGTGCCGAGCTACACTTTGTGCCGAGCTACACTTTACTAAACCCAGATACCAGCGTCTTCCAGTTGTTTGGTAGCTTGCTCTGCCCAGCCTCGGTTGGCGGCGGGCGAGGCAGGACTGGGATGCAGGATCTTGCAAACGGTGATCGATTGAAGCGAAGCGTGCAAGTTGCATACCCGTTTCAGGCAGTCTTGGGCGTATGCCCCAATGCCGACTGCGAACTCAGGCTTGAGCAATAAAAGGGACGCCTGCAAATGTCGATCGCATATCGCATCCAGCTCTTTCATTTCGGAGACCGGCAGTTTGTCTGGGGTGACGTTCCGAGCACCGTCGTCCATGAAGACAAGCGGGCAGTAATTGGAAACAAAATGCTCTGCAGAAAAATCTGTTGCATTGGCAAATCGCTCTGAAAACAGGCCCCACAATCGTTTGCCTGAAACTTCACTGCGGGTGCAGGCGAAGCCATCAATTGGCCTTTTTGGATGTTCGCGATCGGGTTTTCCGATTTCCGTCTCGATTTTGAGAAAATTGCGAACGGCATCGATTTCCCCGAATGGAACGCCGGTCTGCGCCATTCCCCATGGACCGGGATTCATTCCTAAAAAAAACACACGTCGGGGACCGCCACCATACAACTTCAAGTACTTTTCTTGAGCGGGCCAAGCGTAGTGGAGTGGATTGTAAACCCACGAGACGGGTGCTGAAAACTGGAGTGGATCCAGTTCGGATCGCAGCAACTTGGCAGCTGCAATGAGACCTTTTGATGTTTTGTTCATTAAGGCATTGTAGAAAACAAAAACACCCTGCCAATATTGGCAGGGTGTTCATTGTCTTTTTGATTGATTTGCTTAGTGCAAACTAGAACGTGAAGACCATGTCGCCACCCGCGGCAGCTTGGCTCGACGCGTTTTGCTCATTGAAGCCAAATCGTTGACGATCCCAAACCCATCGCACTTCTGGACGGAACGTCAAGTTAGCATTGGCTCTGTAATTGATGCCAGTGGTGAAGTTGAAGTTGTCGTCATTTTTGCGTTGAAAACCGTTGGCATCGGTGAAACCAGCTCCGCCAAAGTTAAACCACTCAAATCGGTTTCCAATCGAAACGCAATCGTTCACTTTGTAGATCAGGTAGTTGATGTTGCCGAACGAGTTACGTTGTACCGTACCAGCACCGTTGGTGGTGTAAAGTACGTCCGTTTGCGAGATGTACGTCAGCTTTTCGGACACGTTAGCTGTCAAAATTGCGTTGTGTACTCCACCGCGTTCATCGGACGCGTTGTTGGAACCAAATCGTCCTTGCACGGTTGTGTACAGGAATGTGAACGTGTCGTTGAGCTTCTTCTTGAAACCCCCGATGTAGGCATCGCCGTTATCTTCGAAGCCGCTGTCCCAACCCATGACGTAACCATTGTACAACTGGGTGTCCGCGTCCACGTTGTACGTGGTCAGAGCACCGGTGTGAGTAAACGGTTCGGCGTTGTAGAACGTGAACTGGCGGCTGTAGAAGAAATTGCCGGTTGATTGAACCACTTCGTTGCCAACGATGGTGTAGAAGTGCCCGAGCTTGACGCTCAAATCACCCATTGCGACTTCGCCGTAAACTTGGGGCAAAGCATGGCCATATTGACCACCGTTATCCCAGCCATTGTCCCAATGGTTGTTTGGAATACCGAACGCCTGAGTGTCGGGGCCATCGGTACCGTAGATGTAGTCCACGCGGCCACCGAAGCCTAGGCCTTCGCTGCCGTCCGCAATTTTCTCAGCAAAGAAATACTGCTGACCCAATTGAACGCGATCATAGGTGTTGAAGCTGAATGGATTGCGTGCCGAATGGTAGCCAACGCTTGTCCAACCGCCAACGGTGACCCCAGCGATTCCGTTTGGCGCCAATTTCCATGGATCGCCTAGATTGCAACCGCCTCCAATCAATCCCAGGCCAAAGAGGCCGCCGGAACCGCACCCGCCGTCGCATCCGCCGTCGCAGGCACCGCTGCCGCAACCGCAGCTTCCGAGGCTGTCGCAGCTACTGCCTTTGCCATTGCAAATGTCAGCCACGTCGCAAGCTGGACCTTTGTCGCAGCAAGCGGACGATTTGGTGTCGCTGGCCGAAGCAACAGGTGCCGGAGCTTGGGCGGCTGCTCCGTCTTGATAATAGCTGTAATAAGACGCTGGATAATATCGGGGAGCAGTTCGGTTAGTTTGACCGAAGGCCGTTCCCGCATAGCAAGCGCTTGCAATCATTGCAGTCAGCGCGAATTTGCTCATTTTCATAGTTCTGGAACTCCTATCCTGAACGAGGGTGGAACGCGTAAGCGTTTTGAAACGGCCTAAACTCAAAGGGCCATTCTTATTTCGTTGTGTTCACGGAAAGAAGGTGAGGCATTAAGCCCCCCGGTTGAGAGATTACCGATTGTCCATCCGTGAACATATTCAAACGTGTTTATCGGACCAAACTCCAACAAAAGTCCAAGCGAACAGAGAACGAAGGAACGACTCGCATAACCATTAAAGGCAGACCTGTTAAGATGTTCCGAATGCGCAAAGAGTGCCGCTCGACATTTTGAGTCCTGGCTAGGTTTGCGTTTCGCTTTGCAGCTCGGGTATACTATTCCGCTGGCCTATCCCAAAGCGACATTAACGAAAATAGGAATCCATGCAGGAATTCGACTACCAGCTTCGTCCACGAATCATCTTCGGTTCTGGGGTTGTCGCGAAATTGGGGCAGCTAGCACGGGAGATCGGTTGCACTCGGGTCTTAGTAGTCAGTGATTCGGGCGTTGTTGGAGCGGGCCTTTTCGACTCCGGAGAGAAAAGTCTCTTAGACGCGGGAATGGAGGTCATGGGCTTTCACGAACTTTCTGAAAACCCATCCAATTTGCACGTAGAGCGAGGTTTGCAGATCGCTAAGGAATTTCGGCCTGACCTCCTCGTAGGTCTAGGGGGTGGTTCCAGCATGGATTGCGCCAAAGGAATTAATTTTATTTATTCATGCGGCGGCAAGATTCAGGACTATTGGGGGGTTGGTAAAGCGACGCACGATTTGCTGCCTATGATTGCGGTCCCCACCACCGCCGGCACCGGCAGCGAGACGCAATCCTTTGCCTTGATTAGCGATGCAGTCACCCATTTGAAAATGGCTTGTGGCGATCCTCGCGCTGCGTGCAAAATCGCCCTTCTCGACCCCGTGCTAACGTTGACTCAGCCAACTACTGTGACAGCTCTGACGGGCATAGACGCCATCACACACGCACTCGAAACGTTCGTCTGCTCGAAACGAAACCCAATTTCCGAATGTTACTCACGCGAGGCATGGCAACTCCTTTCGCAGGGATTTACACAGGTTCTCGAATCTCCAGGCGATATTGAAGCTCGAGGCCGCATGCAACTCGGAGCTTGTTTTGCCGGAATGGCAATCGAGGCCTCGATGTTGGGTGCCGCGCATGCACTTGCCAATCCCCTTACAGCCATCTTGAAGGTTCCACATGGTCAAGCGGTGGGATTGATGATGCCGCATGTTGTTCGATTTAACAGTCAAGCTGTCGAAGAACGGTATGAAGAATTATCGAAACTGTTGCCAGATTGGGAAACATCCGGTTCGGAGCTGCAAGCATCGGACAGGATTTCTCTTGTCATTACGAAGTGGATGCAACAAGCGGGCTTGGCGACTTCGCTCGAAAGTCTTCTTCAGTGGCCAGTAAAACTGAAGAGCGACCGTAGGCAGACGCTGCATTTACTTCAAAAGCTTGCCCACTCGGCTTCAAAACAGTGGACTGCATCGTACAATCCGCGAACCGCTTCCGAGTCCGACATGCTTTCGATGTATCACGCTGCAACGTAGATACGCGTCTATTGTCGCCTTTCGCTCTGCGAAAGTGTGCTTTGTTAACGCACTTTTGCGGAGCAAAAGGCGACAATCGGACATCCGAACAGCCACCGTCACTGACCTTAGCGTTTTTGTGGAACTCTTATCTTTGACACTTGAGGCATATCGTTGGGAATGCTCATCAATGGCTCTTTTCGAGGAGCAACTTTTACAGGCGCCAAATCTGCGAAGCTTGACGGAACAACTCTCGAGTCTTCACTTGACGCCGAGTCGGTGGCCTCGAACTGAAGGCCGTTCGAATTCCGTTGGGTCGGAGTAAGCCTAACGGGTGTCTCCCTTTCCGCTTGAGCAGGAGGAGCTAACCGCAACGCATTGGTGGATTGCTGACGATCGCTTGTTAGAAGTACCCCTTCCATATTCTGCCTTGTTCCTCGGATTCTGGCATCGTCCTTGAACGGATCTACCAAAACATCCGGCAACTTTGAGCCCGATTCGGTTGGACGTTTCGTTGGGGTATTGGGTGCCCAAAATGGGGGCTGGTCCGCCGGAATGCCTTTGAGCGAATTCGGGAGGGATTGGGGGTCAATTCCTGTTTCCAACTCAGGAATACGATTGTGCGTAGGAGTCCTCGGTTCAAAGGGAATTCGTTGAACCGTTGGAACTGGATCCGGAGCAATATCGGATAGAGCCTGCGGTACGCCGAAAGTGTTAGGGTTGATTTTCTTTTTACCCGGGATTGTTGATGAATGGATGGACGAGTTGTTTAATCGTTGATCCCCAATCGACCCGACGGCAAAACCATTGGGATTACCGGGATACGCTGGTACAGCTCTGGATTGCGGCGCTGAGTAATGAAAGGGCGCATAAATGCTTGGCATTTGGTTGGATTCACAACCACAACTTGGGTTTTGGGGCGACTCGCACCCACATGTTGGTCCACGGTTGGAGTAGCGATTGGGGGCTTGGTCGCATGGACCGTCGCAATTCTTTCTACTCTTGGCTTCCATTCGATCACCCATTTTATCGAGCCGACTTAGTAGCAACTCACCCAACGATGGCTTAGGCACACAGTTGCAGCTATATGCCTTGGGTCCTGGCTTGCTGCTTCTTGCCAATTCACAGCCACAACTCGGCGCATTCAAACCAGCGCATCGATCGCATGTCTGACTGTAAGCTGGCCCAGCAACCATAACAGTGCCGGTACTGATTCCAATTCCGAGGGTCAGTTGAGCGAGCATTCGTGCAAAAGAAGCTCTTACTGGCTTCTGGGTTGGATGGGTGAGCGCTAGCATGAATGCAGATTCCTTTAACAAGTCTTGCGGCAACAAAAGGTTCTTGTTGACCTCGGGGCTTCACTACTCGAAAAGGTTCATCGAACCGTTAGACACGGAATCAACAGAGCTTTCGCTAAAAACCGAAAGGTCAACCCAAACTGCCCGGACCGCCAAGCAGTGTCGTAAGGCGAGCGTCGGATATGCTTTTTGGCGAACAGCAGGCTGAAAACTACCAGTGAGATGCAACCCCTCTGCGGCCTTTCAGGCCGACTCTCCCGGTGAAAGAGTGACTTCACCCTCCCTCTCCGGGAGGGTCGAGCGAAGCGAGGGGAGGGTCTGACTCATTCTGTCGCTCGCCTAAGATGTGGGAGCAAATTCCGCTTCGAACGGTATCGAATTTCACGACGAATTAACAGTAACTACACTACTTGTAATTGGTCTTCGCATTTATCCTTTGTTTTTTCTGCAGACTAACCAATCCGATTTTCCTCGCTCCAACATAGTAGATTTTTTATGTTTAACCTCAATCGAATTCCGGACGTAGTCCGGTCCGAAGGTGGCGTCTCTCGTCGACTCGTTCTCGCTTATGGTGCCGCCCTTGCGGGACTGCCATTGGTCACGTCTCGATTGGCTGCGGCGGATCGAAAGGTGGTCTTCGAAAACGATCCCTTTTCTCTTGGTGTTGCATCGGGAGACCCCGATGCTAGCAGCGTTGTGCTCTGGACGAAGCTCGCTCCGATTCCAACGTTATCCGACGGGGGTATGAAGCCGGAAATGGTTTCCGTTGTCTGGGAGATCGCTGAGGACGAAGCCATGAAAAAAGTGGTCTTAAGCGGCACAGCAATCGCTTCGCCTCAACTGGGGCATTCTGTGCACGTGGAGGTCAATGGCCTGAAACCTGCTCGCTGGTATTGGTATCGATTTAAAGCAGGCGATGCGGTAAGTCCGGTTGGGCGGACGCGAACACTGCCCGATCCAAGCTCCGAGCCCGACTCGCTTCGCTTCGCATTTGCATCTTGCCAAAACTATGAGCAAGGACTATTCACGGCCTACGACCAGATGGCCAAAGACGATCTCGATTTGGTGTTCCACCTGGGAGATTACATCTACGAATATCCCGGCGCAGACAATCGCGTTCGAAAGCACAGCGGCCCTACCGATGGAAAGATCAAGACGCTAGATGATTATCGACTGAGGCACATGCAGTACCGATCGGACGCACTATTGCATGGGATGCATGCCCAGTGCCCGTGGTTCGTGACATGGGATGATCATGAGGTGGACAACAACTATGCCAATGATATCCAGGAAGAGCAAAAGAACAACAAACCAAAAGCGGACCCCGTCGAATTCTTAGTTCAACGTGCGGCGGCCTATCAAGCGTTTTACGAGATGATGCCGCTTCGCAAGCAGACGTTGCCTCAAGGTCCCGACATGACGATCTATCGCAAGGCAGCCTTCGGGCGCTTGGCCGAGTTCTTTGTTTTAGATACACGCCAGTATCGAACCGATCAGCCCAATGGCGATGGCCTAAAGCCGCTCAGCGAAGAAGCATGGAAGCCGAGCAATACGCTCTTGGGAAGGCAGCAGCGAGGTTGGCTCGACAGCGGATTGATCGATTCGCATGCGACGTGGAATGTCCTAGCTCAGCAGGTGATGTTTGCGATGGTTGAGATAAGCTTAAGAGATCGAAGTGGTTTTTCTATGGATCAATGGCCAGGAGCGGCCTACGAACGGCTCGCCCTGATGAAGTTCATTGCGGACCGCAAAGTTCCGAATCCAGTCGTGCTGACGGGGGACATTCACGCGAACTGGGTCAACGATTTGCGAGTGGATGATCGCAATGCGGACAGTCCGGTGGTCGGAACGGAATTTGTGGGCACGAGTATCTCTAGCGGCGGAAACGGCCCGAAAGAAATTAAGAACTTGGACAAGTTGACAGCCGCAAATCCATGTGTCAAGTTTCACAACCAAGAACGGGGCTACGTTCGTTGCCTGGTAACTCCAGACAAGTGGTCCAGTGACGATGTGGTCGTCGAGGACGTGAAAGCGGTGGGCGGGAATGTTTTGACTCGAGCGTCCTATACGGTCGAAGCGGGTCATCCGGGCGCTCATCTTTCCTAAATTGCCTGCTGGCTCCATGTGTCAACGGCCAATGGGATTGAACCATCCTGCTTGGCTATTGCTGCACCGTCGGCGATATGGCAACGAGCTTGATCACTACGTACACCCATTGACAGCAACGCCCCATTACCAAGGGGCGGTGAAATGCCCCTGAGTTTTACTCGGGGGATATTTACCATGCCTCTAGAAATAGTTTGGTTCCAGGCGTCGACTTGAAGGACAATGTATTCCAAGCAAGTTATAATTGCGTGGGAATATTGATGCCTTCGCGGTAGGAGTTTTCAGCCATATGCATTTTGAGAAGAACCCACTCCCGGGCATGAACCCTTGGTTGGAGTCTTATTGGGGAGATATTCGTACTCGTTTGACAATGTACTCATGCGATGCAATCCAGCGGCAACTACCGCCGGATCTACACGCGCGTGTCGAAGAGTATTTAACGGTTGACGAGCCCGGTGCTGATCCGAAGTATCGCCATCGGCGCATCTCGCCGGATATCCATGTCTCACACAGCGGGAAACCGGTGAGTGATGCCGCATCTTCCGGGACCACCGCTGTCGAGTTGGAAGACGCAATGCAGGAGCCGATTCGGATTCGACGCACTCATCAACCGGACACGTCACGTTACATCGAAATCCTCGCTTTGAAAGCAAACCGACGCGTCGTAACCGCAATAGAGTTTTTGAGTCCCGCCAACAAGACGCCTGCGGGTTGCAAGCAGTATGTTCAAAAGCAACAGGAGCTGATCTACGGAGGCGTGAGCTTGGTTGAAATTGATTTGCTTCGCGAGGGTCGATGGGTGGTCGCGACTTGCGAGGATCTGTATCCATGGGAGTTGCGAAAGCCTTATCGCATTTGTGTAACCCGCCGCGAGACGACTGAGGAAAGTGAGGTATACGGAGCATCCTATCGTTTGCCTTTACCCCAGATTCGAATTCCGCTGCGGAAAGACGAAGAGGATATCCGTTTACCTTTGCAGTCGATACTCAATGTCGCTTATGAGAATGGACGTTATGGAACTGAGATCGACTATTCGAAACCTCCTGAAATTGAACTCGCCGCTGAGGACGCGGTGTGGATTCAAACACGGCTAAGTCAGCAGTCCTGATAGTCCTTCAAGCATTCGCTTTAACCTGACGGCGTGGCGTCACTAAGCTGCATTTGCATTTGCCTTTGGCTGGTGACGTGTATGGCGCGGTGCGATCACTTCGGAGGCCAAGCCCAACTTTTCGAGCAGCTTGATCTCGTAATAGCTGATATCGATTTCCCACCATCGATGTTGGACGCTGGCGGAAGAGGGATCTTCGTGATGGTTGTTGTGCCAACCTTCACCAACGGTGAGCAAGGCCACCAACCAATTGTTGCGGCTGTGTTCGCCTGTTTCGTAATTTCGGTACCCAAACATATGACTGAGGGAATTGACCGACCAAGTGATGTGCCATACGGCGATGATACGCAAGTACACGCCCCAGACGACCATGCTCAGGGCGAGTTGCATCGCGCTGGCTTGTCCCCAGCCGATCCAACCGATCAAGTAACCAGCCACAAAGAAGATTGGCAGTTGCGACAGACCGATGTATAGATTCGTCAGTGGCCGTTTTTCCATGTACATGTAAAAAGGGTCTCGCAGCAGATCCTTCGAAAACTTTTCAATTGCACTGATGGAGTGTGTTTCTCGGTTATTGACCATCAACCAGCCGAAGTGAGACCAAAGGAAATTGACCAGGGGCGAGTGGGGGTCGGGTTGGTGATCGGAATGAACATGGTGAATACGATGGATGGCAACCCAGCGAGCCGGCGAATCCTCCAGGCAGCAGACGCCGAGAATGGCAAACGTATGTTCCACCCATCGCGGGGTCTTGAAACTGCGGTGCGTTAGTAATCGGTGGTAGCCGATCGTGATTCCTTGACCGAAGACATGGATACCGATCAACATGGCGACGAAGCCGACCCAGGAAAAGAAATAGGGGACTAGGGCCATCAGCCCGAGCAAGTGAACGACCAAAATAGTCCCTAGGTAAAGCCTATTGATGGTAAGTGGCTTGACGGTTTCGGGGACGGACAGTGACATGTAGGACGTGCTCCACAGCAAAAAAGGTTTGTATCAGTCCTAGGATTGTGTTCAATCGAAACGCAACCGCTAGTGCCATTGTTCGAAATGCGCGGGTTTTACGCAAGGCGACAAATAATCACACCCGTATTCTTGGGAGAAAGTTTAACCCCGAGCCTGAGGCGACGGTTGCGCGTCGCTAGCTAGCTATGGTAGTGCTTCGGTTTGCAAGATTTGGGGCATAGAGCCGATTTACATGCCGGCTGTGCCTAGTAATTCAGTGCGTGCCAATCCTGAAAGCATCGAAAAATCTGTGACCCTTTCAGGGTCATTCGCGCGTCCTTTCGTTCTCCGGGGGTGCGCCGCTTCGCAGCGACCCCCGGCTACTGTCTGTAATCCCTATCGGGATTTAAGCGACCCCCGGCTACCGCGTCATTTACATGATCGAAAAATAGTTTTCGACCGCGAAATCGAGATATTCGCGCTTTAATTCCAGTGGTTGCGTATTGAAATAGCAATACGAGCGAACTTGGAGGAGTAAGTCTCGAGGGTGGCAATTTCGCATGGGGCGACCGATTGGCTTATAGTGTTTTTCGATGAGGTAATCGATCAGTTCCGGTTTGTGGGGAATCTTTGTAACTCGGCACATGATCTCGAACAGCTTTCGAAAAGCCTCTTCGCTTGGATTCTCGACTTCTATTTTGTAAGGGATTCGGCGAAGAAATGCGTCATCCACCAGATCTTTGGGCTCGAGATTGGTGCTGAAAATTACCAATTGGTCGAACGGAACTTGGACTTTTTTTCCATTGCTTACCGTTAAATAGTCGTAGCGTTTTTCGAGCGGAACGATCCATCGGTTGAGCAATTCATCGACGCTCATTCGTTGGCGCCCGAAGTCATCGATTAGCAGGACGCCGCAGTTGCTTTTGAGTTGCAACGGGGAGTCGCTGACGTTGGTTTCGGGATTGCGACAGACTTCCAGCATTTCCATGGTCAATTCACCGCCAGCGACGATGGTAGGCCTGCGAATTCTGACCCAGCGGTGGTCGATATGGTTGTCTCGAAGCATGCCATCCG
>JBBRJI010000038.1:0-15558 GCA_038219625.1 Pirellulales bacterium
CTGCAAGTTGATCCAGCAGGGACGTCGTGTAGGCATCGTCGACCTAACCAATGGTGAACCCACTCCGTTCGGTAGCACCGAAATTCGGGCAAGGGAAACCGCAGCGGCAACGACAGCGCTTGGTGTCCAATGGCGGTACAACCTGGGAATGAAGAATCGATTTCTTGAGCCAACGCTCGAAAATCGACACCGCCTTGCGAGCCTTTTTCGATTGGTTCGGCCACGTTGGGTTTTTGCTCCCTATTGGTCAGATGCGCACCCTGACCATACGGCCGCCACAGAACTCGTAGAGGCGGCAAGGTTTTGGAGCAAACTGACTAAGAGCGAGCTGGCCGGACAGCCTTTTCATCCGGAACGCATTTACTACTATTTTTGCATCCATCTTAAACTTGTTCCTCAGCCGGCATTTATCCTGGACATCACAGAACACTGGCCTGCTAAAGCCGCATCAATCGAAGCGTATCAGAGCCAGTTTGTAACCGGTCGTCCCACGGAACCACCGAGCGTCGTCGAGAGACTAAGGGAGGATGCTGCTTTCTGGGGGAAAGCCATCGGGGTGCGATACGGAGAACCGTTCGCTTCGAAAGAACCGATTGGGATGAAGAGCTTGGATTCGCTTTTTTAGGATCGCACGCGTAGGCGATCGGCAGTTTGAAATCTACGTATAAACTGGGTGGCGCGCTCTGAGGTACGAAGGGCGTGGTGAATCGCTAGAGTCATTTGCCACACTTCCCACGCCCATCGCTAATCGCTTTGGGCGTGCCACACGGTGGCCTGGCCTGGTAGTCTTCTGTCTGCCGCTCGCCTTAGTACGTGTGGCTGAGCGAGGCCCTCGCTCAGTTCTGGTTGGTATCCAACGAGCGAAGGGCCTCGCTCGTCCACATCAATAATCATGTCACTTGTCGTCTCCATTTTTTTGAACTTTGGTGACGAGTTTCAACACTTCTTTTAACATGGGCGCCGCAACTCGAGCAGCGGTATTCCTAAACAACAGTCCGGAGTTGTAGGCTTGGCTGCGCAATTGGCTCCAGAACTCCCCGTCGTGATACTCTCGCAGCAATCGAAGCAACTTGGTCCGTTCGACATCCGGTAGAACATCAAGAACGACTGGAATCAGCGACTCGGTGACATTGTGAACAGCATCGCGCCGCAAGCAAACAGGCACGATTCGCTCCGCCTCTACAGACAAATCAGATTCTAGCGTCGCGACGACATTGGCAATGTTTCGAGCCTTGATAGAGTCAGCATCGCGCAAATCGTAAGGAGGCTTCCATTCGGCGAAAGGGCGAAGTTGGTCGATGTGCGATAGAGCGACAACGATGGGAGGAATCGATCGAAGCATATTGGCAGCAAATCGTTCGCGAAGGGTGGCAAGCAATTGTTGATCGGGAGCACGAGCAGCCGTGGTGGCCGAGCAGACCATGATGATCAAATCGCATTTCATGAGCTCTATTTCAAGTTGCTTTATTGCCCGAATATCTTCTTTGCCGCCGAACCCCTCCGTGTCGAAGAGAATAACCTTTGGCAATCCTCCGCGCTCGAGCACATACGGGGTAACGCCAACGGTGCATGGCAATGAGTCGGTTGCTGCTCGCATTTCCCCGAACATTGCATTTACCAAGCTTGATTTGCCGGCTTTCGCCTGGCCAAGCAGGATCAATCGCAACGGCTCGTCTATTTGCTGGGTCTTGGTTTTGTCAGCCTTCGCAATATCCAACTGAGAGCGGGTTGATCGAAAATCTTGAAACGCGGACTCGTGCAATGCGAGTTGCCCACTGTAAAGCTGAATGGCGTACTCACCCGCTCGCCTCAAGCAGTAGCCAATAGCCCAGCGTTTCGCCTCAGTCAATGCGGTCTCACTCAAGTCTCCTAGGAGATTGTCGTTGGCTTCCTTAAAAACGCCCGAAACAGGATTCGATACGAACCGGAAAAATCGATACGCCAATCGCAACGGGCTATCACTGGCAGTAAGGGAAGCGGCTGTTGTCCACAAATGCGTCAAGTTCTTGAGTTGCCGAATCGTTAGAACATGTGAGCCTGGAATATGATCCTTGGCTGCGACTCGCAAATCGTGAAGCACACGCTCCGCGATCAGGATGGCATGCGGCACGGTGATCTCCATTGCAGGTTGTGCGGATGTTCGCCCAAAGCGCACAGCCACCGCGTCGAAAAGTTCGATGACAACAAGTCTCCAGGCGTCCATATCATCCAGGGGAGGCGGGTTTCCCTCCGTTTTTTGCGCCATTGCCTCAATGACCTCTCGCGCACCTTCCTCGCCGGCAGCGCCAAGCGATTTGATGGAAACACGAATGGCCTTTCGCTTTCTAATTCGGAAGAGCCGGTCGATGTACCATCCCAAAAGCGATAACACTGCTGCCACTACAGCAAACCAAGTTAACCATCCCTTTTCGTATAGCCACCAACAGCCCGCCCCCATTAGGAAGACGTATGGAATTAAGGTGAGGACGGCGACAAGTACGAATCGAAGTTTCCACCGGAGCATGATTGGCTCGCTGATTGTTGAGATGAATGGGAGGCGAAGTGGGTTTGCCGCGTATGAATGGTCATTCGGTGGAAGTTTTCATTCTGCCTCGCTTTAAATAGTCTGCGAACCGTCGTCGACCCTCTTCAAGTTCCTTTGCATAAAACTCCCTTAGTTTGGCTGCGTCAGGGGTTGCACCGCGTCGTAGTTGGGCAAAATACCAACACAAAGAGCAGCCGAGTGCATACGTCGTAGCGGCATTGTACGCTGCCCCAAAAACGCTACCGAATACGGGCACAAATTTCGCAATAAGGCTTCTTACCAATCTAGCCAACATGCTTCCTCCGACGGCGGCACCGAATTCGGTCATCAGATGGGAGGTAAGTGGTTGTCCGTAAATCGAAGAGATCGCATGAAACATTTTGGCCTGGATCGCGATGACGACAGGGATGTCGACCAATGGCCAGGGGACTGCTCCTGCGCCTCCGGCAGCGACGCTATAGGAGAGAATATGCGGCCACGCCGTCGAATAGTAGATATCTCCCAACTCGGCACGAAGCTCTGGTTGAGCTTCCAACATAGAACGCAATCCGTGTGGAAACTCCTCCTCGATGGCCTTCCATAGCGACTCCAAGCCATAGTCGACCGGCTCTAGCCCATCCTCTGGCAAGGTCAAATCGACTGCGACAAATCGATTTGAAAAATCAGCAAACTCCATTCGCTGATGTTTCAGTGAGCGCGCCAGATCGATCGGAATGGTTTCAGGCCAGCGTTCGGTATCGAATGGATAGGGTAGTGTGTGCGGGTCGGAGCTCTTCGCATAGCCTTCGTGGAGTGAAGTCTGAACAACGATAACGGGCCAGTTGGGTCGCTTCCTACGGATGGTCCGAAGAACATCCAGAACCGATTTTTGCGCATGGTCCATGGCTTTGACAACGACCATGACCAAATGAGCTTGCTCTTGACTGTAGTTCAAATCCTCGGTCGGATCGTAACCCGCTTCGCCCAAGCCACGGGTGTCCAGGAAGCGGAGCAAGCAGGTCGCGTCGTCCGGAAAGGAATACAAGCTGGCTGTGCGCGTACAAGGTTGGAAACCGTTACCTATCTCCGCCTTCGTACTGCCGGTGATGGCATGAACAATGGACGTTTTTCCAGACTGGGCTTTACCAAGAAGCCAAAAGACGGGAACTTTCAAACTCAAATTCGATTGACGAAGCTGCGCATCGACCTTAGCAGAACTAACCCGTGGTGTTAGAACGGCATCACGCAATGCTTGCCAGTAGTTTTTGATAAAAGGCATATTCCCCCCAAGCTTCGGTTCTGAGCGAGTGGCACCTAGAGCGATTGCCCATGGTAGAACGGCACTCCGTGCCGTTTATCTCGGCACGGAGTGCCGAGCTACACTTGCTTCCGCATGCAACAGTTCTTGTACTTCTTGCCCGAACCGCAACTGCAAGGGTCATTTCGACCGAGGCGTTCGCCTCGGTTGCGAATGGCCTCAACCCGCGGGCGCTCTCTGCCGGCATTATCGGCAGCCGCAAGGTCGGCTTGCTTTTCGGCCAACAGTTCGCTCGTCACGTCGTAGGCATCATGTCGCGCGATAACCTTATTTTCCACCCAGGAATCGGACACGATATCGCTATCGATCGCCTCCATTCGGAAAATGACATCGGTCATGCGTTCGCCGATCGAGAGCCACATTTCCTCGAATAGCTTCATACCTTCGCGTTTGTATTCGACCTTGGGATCCATTTGCCCCATGCTTCGGAAATTCACGCTGCTTCGCACATGGTCCATGGCGAGCAGGTGATCCTTCCAAGCCGAATCGAGCTGCGTCAACAGAACCGTTCGTTCCATGCGGCGAATCTCCGGAAAGTAGCGATCGTCAATCGATTGCATGAACTTATTCGTGAGCTCTGACTTGTTCAGCTTCTTTAGTTCTTGAGCCTCGCCGGACCAGCCCAGGGTCTTTCGCATCCACTGAGCCACTTCTTCGATCGCTTCGGCGGAATTGCCTACCGTGTCTTTGAGCGATTTGTTGCTCTTGCCAAAAATGGTTTCGGCCCTTTCGGCCGCGTCAGCTCTCAGTTGAATAGCCTTCTCAACCGACCGACGACTGATGGCAACCAGGGTCTCGGCGGATTTGTCCGAGGAGGCTTGCAGTTGTTCCATAACGGTTGGATCCTCAAAGCGGGTTCCGGCCCATTCCGCAAGGGCCGCTCCATCGATGGTGTAACTCTTCGGCCCCGACTGTTCTTGGAAACGATTGAAAGCCACCATGATTGGGAATTGGCTCTCCCGCTCGATGTAACTAACCTCCGCCTTGGACAGCAGTTTTTCGGCCAGTTGCTCGGTTTCTGGACTTCGAACGTCATCCACTTCCAGCTCGATACCGAACTTGTTCTTCATCCATCCGACCAGCATCTTCAGCCCAAACTCTTCACGCAAGAACGCGTCCCCTTCGGACAAATCGATTTGCGCGATGTACTTTTGCGATTGGGCGATCAGTTCCTCATCCATTCTGTCGCGATCGATTTTCTTCAGCATGCCAACGGTGTAATTGGTGGCGAATCGGGTGTTGACCCATTTCGCCATGGCTTCCCAATTCCATTCAGACTGGTCCTCTTCGGCGGGCATATTCTCGTCGATGGCGTCGAGGATTTGAGTTTCCGCAGTTCGGTCCGCTTTGTCTTTGGCATACGCTACCGCGGTCGCGGGCTCCACACCTCGGAAGTCCTTTGATTCGAGCTGAACGCCAAGTCTCGCACCGGCCCACTTTGCATAGGATTCCGGGCCATACATTGGATCGCAAAACTGCTTTACGTTATTTTCAATTTGCTGCCGCAGTTGAAACATGACCAGATCGCGACAACTAGTACCATCGAGAATCTGTTGGCGATAGCCATACACTTTCTTGCGTTGGTAGTCCATGACTTCGTCGTATTCGAGCAAGCTCTTGCGGGCTTCAAAATTTCTTTCTTCGACTTTTTTCTGAGCTCCGGAGATCCGCTTGGAAACATAAGGGCTTTCGATGGCATCCCCCTCACCCATTCCCATTCGCTTCATCCATTCGCGAACCCATTCGCCTGCGAAGATTCGCATCAAGTCGTCTTCGAGGGAAAGGTAAAACCGGCTAGAGCCTGGATCCCCTTGCCGTCCACAGCGGCCACGCAATTGCAAGTCGATGCGTCGCGACTCGTGCCGTTCGGTAGCGATCACATACAGTCCACCGAGATCGCGAACACGCTCCCCTTCTTCCTTCATCTTTTCGCGTTGTTCGATTTCGTGAACGAGCGTATCCCATTCTTCTTTCGGGACTTCAAGACGGGTTGGGTATTTGTCCTGCAATTGGGCCCAAGCCATCGTTTCAGGATTTCCACCAAGGATAATGTCCGTACCACGGCCCGCCATGTTGGTAGCGATGGTGACCGACTTGGTTCGGCCAGCTTGAGCAATGATCTCGGCTTCGCGCTTGTGTTGCTTGGCGTTGAGAACCTCGTGATGGACGCCGCGTTGTTCAAGCAGTTTCGAAAGCCGTTCGCTTTTCTCGATGGAGACCGTACCGACCAGCATCGGGCGGGCCGCACGTTCGATTTTCTCGATATCCGCGACTGCGAATTCCTCGATTTCTTTCGAGTCGGATTTCTTGATTTTGATCTTGGAATCGTCCTCGGACTGGATCGTACCGATCAAAAACCCCTTCTTATGATCTTTGAAATGGAGGGTGTCGTATTTGTGGACCCGTTCGATTTCGTCTGCAACCGCAGCATACTTCTCTTTTTCCGTTAAGTAAATCGAGTCGGCGAACTCAATGCGTTGAAGTCCGCGATTCGGTGGGATAGCGGTAACGCCAAGATTGTAGATCTTGCTGAATTCGCTGGCTTCGGTCATGGCCGTTCCGGTCATTCCCGAAATCTTCTTGTACAGCTTGAAGAAATTTTGAAGCGTAATGGTTGCAAGCGTCTGCGTTTCTTCCTTGATGCGAACCCCTTCTTTGGCTTCAACGGATTGATGCAGCCCATCGCTCCATTGTCGGCCATCCATCAATCGACCGGTAAACTCATCGACGATGATGATGGCCCCTTCCTTCACCACGTAATTGACATCGCGTTTGTAGAGATGGTGGGCCTTGAGAGCGTTGTCCAGCAGGTGAGGCCATTCCATGTTGCCAACGGTGTAAAAGCTCTCGACTCCCGCGAGTTTTTCTGCGTCTCGGATCCCGGCGTCGGTCAAATTGACCGTATGGTCTTTTTCGTTGACAACGAAGTGTTCTTCCTTTTTGAGAGCGCGGGCGACACGATCGGCTTCGGTGTACTTTCCTAAGTCACGGGCTGCCGAGCCGGATATGATCAATGGAGTCCGGGCCTCGTCGATGAGAATATTATCGACTTCGTCGATCACGGCGTAATGCAACGGGCCTTGTACCTGTTGCATGTGCGGTGGGAATTTGTGATCGCCGCGGCTGGCCATTCGCATGTTGTCGCGAAGGTAATCGAACCCAAGTTCGTTGTTGGTCGCATAGGTGATATCGCAAGCATAGGATTTCTGGCGTTCGTCATTGTCCATTCCGCTTTGGATGTTGCCGACGCTCAGCCCCAACCCCATGTACAGCGGAGCCATCCACTCCATGTCTCGACGGGCTAGGTAATCGTTTACTGTGACAACGTGAACTCCGCGGCCCTCAAGCGCGTTCAGGTAAGCGGGCAAAGTAGCGACTAGCGTCTTGCCTTCACCCGTTATCATTTCAGCGATATTGCCGCCGTTGAGGACCATGCCTCCGATGAGCTGGACGTCGTAATGACGCATCTTCATGAATCGGCGACCGGCTTCGCGGCATGTCGCAAAGGACTCGACCAGTACATCCTCGATCGTTTCCCCCTCATTCAGTCGCTTCTTAAATTTCTCCGTTTGTTCTCGAAGCTCGCCATCGCTCATGGCGATCATACGGGGCTCCAACAGTCCAACCTGTTGCGAGTACTGAGTGTACCTTTTGATTTGCCGTGAATTGGCGGACCCAAAAAAGGTAGTCAGTCCACGATCAATTCCCCCTAACACTCCGTTGATAGTGTTGGTGGTTCCTTCCCAGATTTTCTCGAGCAGATCCATTATTAAATTCGTTCGAAAGTGGATTCTTAGAATCTTTTCCAATCCCCCGGCTCGGGATTGGAGTACAAAAAGCGGTTATCCCCTGGCGGAGGGGACGGGCTTGAGCCCGCTAATCAATGCATTCTACGCATTTTCCATAATTGGTCGCCGGGGAGGGTATAGATTCCTAGCATTTAGGTCAATCGAGTTCAACCTAGGACCCGCTAACGGACGCTTTGCGTTTCAAGACATTCATTCTGGTTTTTTGTTTTTCATTACGAATAGGCAGTCAGCGTCGGAGGGATTGGGAATTTACGGACTTTTCACTAGGAAAAAGGATAGATTTTTCTGCGATCGAACGAAAAATTGATTGTGCGTCGCAATGCTGGCTCTCGATTTCTCCCGTCAATCCAACCGATTCCAAAAGTCACTCATGCCTCTGCTAAAACCGGAACAGGACATTTGGCCTCTCAATTTACTAGACGATCCGGAATCGGAATCTATGGACACTCCGGAATCGGAATCCACCGAGACACCGGAAGCAGTTGAACCGAAAGCCGAATCGACATCGAGAATCTTACCCGTGCTGGCTCACGAAGGAACTTGGTGGGCGCTTTACACTTTGGCTAGGTTTGAAAAGAAACTGATGCGGCAGCTCCTTGAAATCGAAGTTCCATTTTATGGCCCAACGATTTCACGTCGATACCGATCACCCCAGGGAAGAATACGCACCAGCGTCGAACCGCTATTCCCCAACTACGTCTTCATCATGGGGGATGAAATGGCACGGTACAAAGCTGTATCCACGGGCAGCGTCAGCCGATGGATGCCCGTCGCCGATTCGGCGGAACTGGTGACCGATTTGCGGCAAATCCGCAGTCTTATCCTGACCGAAGCGCCTCTTTCACCGGAACTTCGATTGCAGCCAGGCCAAAAAGTTCGAGTCAAGACAGGGGTTTTCAAAGGTTTCGAAGGCACCATCATTCGACGTGAAAACGAAGTTCGACTCTTGATTTCTGTCCGTTACATGGGGCGAGGAGCCAGTGTTGCCCTTGACGATTGCCAATTAGAGGCCATCTGAACTTCGTTTCAGGTTTGCTTTCACAAATTCTAGACTATGATTTGAAGGCAATTGCAACGTTGAAACCGTAACCTCCGTCTTTCCCCTGTTTTCTTTCTTAGATTTTTCATGATTGAATCTCCAGTGTTCGTTGCAGGTCACGGCGGAATGGTTGGATCTGCGGTATGTCGTCGGCTCGCGAGCATGCCGGGGATTGAGGTAATAACGCGTACACGAAGCGAATTGGATCTTTGCGAAGAATCGCAGGTCAATGAATTCTTTTCCAAAAATCGCCCCGCAACCGTCATCTTTGCGTCCGCAAAAGTTGGAGGAATCCACGCGAACAAGACGTTTCCGGTTGAGTTTCTCACGGACAACCTGCGTCAAGAATTAGCAACGGTTCATGCCAGCTATCGAAACGGAGTGAAGCGTTTTTTGTTTTTGGGTAGTACCTGCATTTACCCGAGACTGGCCAAGCAACCGATCCGGGAGGATGAGTTGCTAGCCAGCCCGCTCGAGCAAACCAACGAAGCGTACGCGCTCGCAAAAATCGCCGGATTAAAACTCTGTCAGTACTTTCGACAGCAATATGGAGTTCTCTATCACTCCGCTATGCCAACGAATCTTTACGGCCCCGGCGACAATTATCATCCCGATCACAGCCATGTGATCCCCGGCTTAATCCGACGAATTCACGAAGCAAAAGTACGAGGCGATGCAGAGGTCACAATATGGGGAACGGGCACTCCGTTGCGAGAATTCTTGCACGTAGATGATTTGGCCGACGCCATCCTTCATCTTTGCCAGCTTGACAATCCACCGGATTGGGTCAATGTTGGGACAAGTGTAGACGTGAGTATTCTGGATGTGGCACGTTTGGTGGCCAAAACCATCGGCTTTACCGGAGAAATCCGAACCGATCCCTCCAAACCGGATGGGACCCCAAGAAAACTGACCGACACTTCGTTGATCCGATCAACGGGTTGGGAACCGAAAATTGAATTGGCAGATGGCATGGTATCAACCTACCAGTGCTTCTTGGCGGAAAACGATTCGGGGCAACTGCGTTCTAAGTAAGTTAGAAAACGCCGCCAACGGAATCGGTGTGGAACGGAAATTTCTTGCCTTGAAGTTTGGACGCGACGGCTTTGAATACACCCTCGTGATCCTCCCCCGCAGAACTTCCAGAACCTGCATCCACAAACGTCCAACCACGCTCTAACTCGCGAGCAAAGTCCACAACCAAGCATCGCGAATCAAAGGCGATCGACACGCGTTCTGCAAGTTCTGCCAGCTCATGTAGATCGGAGGTCGACGGCGGAAACCCTGCCGGCTTCGGTATGGCTTTCAGATGCAAAAAGGACCATGCAAATGGCTTGCCGTCAACGATCCAGACCCTTATTTCTTGTGGCAGCGTACCATAAGTGCTAGTGCCCGCTGGAACGCATTCTTTCCATTCGCGAGCGATGATTAGCGCACTCCAACCGAGCAGCCGACGCAGTTCCGCTGCCTCCAAAAGAAGCTCATTGGCATTCCGAACCCGCGATATGCTACCGCCTAACTTCAGCGAACCACTCGATGCCCTAACAAACAGCGGATAAGTGATGTCCTCGGGAAGCTCCTCATTCCAAGCCAATCGCCAAGTTCTGGACATTGGGACCTCCACCGAAGCAGAAATCAAATGATCCAACACGGACTCTAGGCTAGCGAGCGGAAGACGTTGATTCGCTCGGTCTCGAATATTGGGTCGGTTCGCAACCAATTCCTCATAGTCGGAAATCGACCCGGCAACGGAAAACACAAACCCGTCATCATCGGATTCGGACTCGCCGATGGGTATTCCGCCCAAGTCGTCTAGCCAATATAGAATTCGGCTTCCAAGTCGTTGATGGACTGAGTCGTCACGGACATCGTAGAACAAGTTCATCGAACTGGCGTTTCGGTTTGAAGAAGAGCAAACGCCATGAGAGTAGACTTATTAAGCCAATTGGTCAAACAGGCGAGGGCCAAGTTTCCTAAAAAAGGCGGGCGATGCCACGGCTAACGAGGGACAAAGCCGCACTATCCGAACGACAAATCGGCGTCCGCCGGAGTCAAGCTCCGAGCGGCGAAAATGCTTCAAGGCGTTGGGATAACCCCACAATCAACTGGGCAACACAACTGCTTTAAGGATCAAAACTCAGGCTCGCCGTTGCGAGTCGTTTGCCTATTTCTCGATCGTCGTCTTGAGCCTGAAAACAGTCCCTACATCAATGAAAGGCTTCTCAGCCAAATCGGTAGAAAACGTGATCTTGCCCTTGATTTCTTTCCCGAATTCCATTGCTCTTGGTTTGATGACCATCGGCAACGCATGTAGCAACTTGCTTTCATCACCGAGTTTTGCCTCAATATCAAATTCTTCGCTTTCCACAGATTGGATCACGAAGGGTTGGTGCCCCTTGAGGACAATGAGTTGCTTGATCGGTTCTCCCTGAACAATATCACCCAGCGACAACGTTTGAGGAGAGACTGCGATTTCCGGCGAAATATTTGCGACCAACCGAAGAGGTACGGTGGTTAAGTTGCGGTCGTTGGTGTGAACCACCAATTCGCTTTCCAACGGCCCGACAGGTGCATCCGCGGCAATGGAAACGGATAGGGAATAGCGAATGCGACCATTTTGTCGCAAGACTTCGGTGGGGACGACGGTAATAAACGAATCTCCAGCCGTAACTTGGTTGATTCGCCAAGCAGGCTTGCCCGCGTAATCGACTCCGACATCGATCGTTTTGGAAGTTCCCTGCATGATACTTCCAAACGATGCCTCACCAGGCTGAAAGACAACGTCGGAGCGAATGTAACCTTTGACGTGGAGCTGAATCTCGGTGAACGACGGTTTGTCAATAGTGACCGTAAGGGTTGCGGCTCGCGAACCGGTGTGGGTGCCGGTATTGAACTTTGCGAGAATACTCCCTCGTCCTCCAGGAGGTACAATTTCGGTTTCAACAATTGGGGTGGTGCAGCCGCACGAGGTCCTAACGCTTCGAACTTGAATTGTTTGATTGTAGGGGTTATCAAAGGTGAATCGATATTCGGTCTTTGCCGCGCGGGCTACTGTCCCGAAATCATGATTGGTAGTTTTGAAAAGACCAGAAATTTGGGTTGCCGACGCAGTCGACACCCAGGCCGCTATCACAATAGCGCTCGCCACGAGAGTGCGCATAGAACGTTCTCCGAGAAATACTTTTGCATGGATTGGTGGGGGAATCGGGCTGATGCAAAAATGCGTCGATGGAGTCGTCAATCAAATCGTTGGAGCGGAGGATTGGCGGCGACACATAATGACTACAGGTTTGGAGGAACCCGATGCGAGGTTCTTGCCTCACAGATCGGTTATCAGCATCGAGCTCAACAGGAACGCAGTCTATTGCCAAATTCTTTGAGGTTGTTCTAAAGTTGGCTCTTCGTTTCCGGATGTCCAGAAATACCTACGGAGGCGTTAGGATTGCGACATCCAGAAAAATAGACGCGTTACCCAGAAAAGCAAATTTGGTATAGTTGTGCAGCGTCGTCCCTAACTCATTTCCAATTTGGGGTGTAAAAACGTGAACTTAGTAGACAAGCTCAGGACAAAGAGAGCAGCGACAGTGAACAGCAGCGGCTTAGGCAAACTTCTTGTGCCTGGAATAGTCATTGCCGCCCTGATTGCTGCGGGAATCTTCGTTATGAACAGCGGCAACAAAGTCGTCGACAAAGAACAGGAAAAGGGGGCTGATTCCGCCAACTCGACGGTCGACGGGGCAATGGAAAAAGCTGTCGTAGCCTCCGATTCCGCCCAGAATACAATTCCAGCGCTCCCAGGTGTCGATGCCGTAACGTCCAGCGTTACCGGATTGATGGATAGGCTCCTTGCCAGCCTCGAAAGTATCCATGATTCGGCTGGTGCGGAAGCTGCATTGCCCGAATGGAATGAAATGGTATCCAAGCTCGATGGCATCGGATCGGGTCTTCGCGCACTTCCAAACGACGACAGAACCAAGATTGGCGGTTTAGTAAGGTCCCAATTGGAAAAGTTAACCCCATTGATTGAAAGAATATCTGCCTTGCCAGGCATGGGAGATGCGGTCAAGCAAGTGCTACAGAAATTGAAGGTCAAACTATCTCGATTCGTCAGCTAGTTGTCACCTTAAACCTCTGGTTGGATTGGAACATGGATGCCAGAATCAAATAGCAAGGATGCGGACGCAATCACAGAACTCCTGTCCGCGTATCGAACCTTTGACGGTCCGTTTGATGAGTTGACTACGGAGCACGGAGACGTCCGGACTGGCTACCGTCGATTGATCGGCCTTGAACCTCGTCTGACAGGTCCAGAAGTTTACGTCCGCTGGCGATTGGCGAAGCAATCGCTCAAGGACAATCCGCCTGCTTCTACTGGTCAGCATCTGAAATCGGGTGCAGCTCACGCTTGGGATTTGGATCCTATTCCGTTCGTCATTGAAGCTACCGAATGGAGCAATCTGAGCGCTGGCATGCAACAACGCATGCAAGTTCTCGATCTGCTACTACAGGACGTCTACGGAGATCAACGCCTTCTGGTAAACGGTGTGCTTCCTAGCGAACTGATTTATGGTTGTCCGGCCTACTTACGGCCCGCACAACGACCACTCGACTCAACGGTTCGTCGAAAACTCTATCTTTACGCAGCCCAGATTTCCCGCAATAGCCAAGGGCGTTGGCAAGTCATGGCGGATCGAACGCAGGGACCAAGCGGCTGTGGGCATGCTGTTGAGAATCGAATCGCCATGTCCAGAGTTTTGTCGGACGACTTTCAAAAAATGCAAGTTCAACGATTGGCAGGATTTTTCTCAACACTGCGGCAGTCATTACAAGATGCTGCACCGATCCGAGAGAGGAACGCTCGCTCAACCTTGCTGTCGCCTGGCGTTCAAAGCCAAACCTATTTTGAAGACGCCTACCTTGCGCGATACCTGGGGTACACGCTGACGCAGACGACGGATCTAACCGTGCGTGGTGGTGCGGTCTACCTCAAAACCCTAGGTGGGCTTGTGCGCATCGACAGCATCCTGAGGCGCCTACCCGATTCGATGTGCGATCCGCTCGAAATCGATCCCTCGTCCAGCGAAGGTATCCCTGGCTTGGCTCAAGCCGAACGAGAAAACAATGTGCTGCTTGCAAATGGTCTTGGAACAGGTTGGACCGAGAGTCCGGCGGTGACCGCAATTTTACCCAGATTGTGCAAGGCACTTCTGAATGAGGACCTGCTATTGCCCAATATGCCAATGTGGTGGTGCGGCGATTCTGCGTCCATGGAATACGTCATTGACAACATCGAAAGTCTCTTTTTGCGTGATTCCTTCGTTAGGCATTCTGCCAACCAAACCATCGGAGCACACCTTAGCTCCTACCAGCGAGAGGCCATCGCCGCGGGCATTCGCAAGACTCCTTGGCGATACGTCGCTACCGCATTACCCGAGTTCGGACGGACGCCGACCTGGGTGAACAACCACGTTGTCGCATGGCCGTCGGTGATTCGATTGTTTGGATGTGCGACGAAGAACAAGATTGAAGTCATGCCAGGTGGTGTCGCGCGTGTGGCAGACTCTCCTGAGAAGCTAGACGAAAGCTTAGCTTGCGGCTCGATGAGCAAGGACGTGTGGGTCCTAAATAATGGTCCCGTCAAGCCGCTGACGCTGCTGTCTTCTGGCAAACAGAACGTCGAACTTCGCCGCACGGCCATGGAGCTTCCAAGCCGGGTCGCGGAGCACATGTTCTGGCTAGGGCGCTTTGCCGAACGTATGGAGTTTATGGCCAAGCACGCAAGGTATTGCAGTTCTCAACTTACTTCCGAAGTTTCCTCGGACTCACTCCCTTCACAGTGGCAAGTTGTGAAAGCCCTATGCGAGAGTTCGAAATTGCCTAGCGAGCCACCGCGGGACGAAATCTTGGCTCTTCATGAAATGAGGCAGACCGTTCTTCATTTTGTCTTTGAGCAAAGCCAATCCGACGGCCTAGCCAATGCCTCCAACAGGATCATTCGCAATGCGGAGACCATTCGGGATCGGCTTAGTCTGGACTCTTGGCAAATACTGAGCCGTCTAGACTATGCGTCGCTCGTACCCTGGCCAGGGCAACGCGAGCGAATGGGCGAAGCGTTGTCGACACTCAATCAAATGATCAGTCACTTGTCCGCGTTTGCAGGACTTGCTTCGGAGAGCATGACGCGCGGCCCTGGCTGGCATTTTTTAGATCTAGGGCGTCGGATCGACCGAGCTCAAAACTTACTTCGCTTGATTGAGCTTCTATTGGTACCCTACGTGAAAAGCTCGCGGCAATTGCTCGAAGCCTTGCTGGATATTTGCGATAGTTCAATGACGTACCGATACCGCTATTTGATGAGTTACGAAATTGGTCCTGTACTCGACTTGCTAGTGGTCGATCCCTCGAATCCACGCGGATTGGCGTTTCAATTCGTCCAAATACTTCACCATTTGGACGCGTTACCTGCAGCCGACAAAGCAGAGGTTGCTCGTTATCGAAAAAAGATCACCGAGTGCCGCGGCAACCTGCGACTTTTTGATGCTGACGCATTGGGTGAGGATATTGTCCAGGACGAAACGGGCAAGCAAGAGCGAGCTATTTTGAGGAGTCGATTGCAAGAGTTTTCTTTGCAATTGCATGAGCTCGGCGATTATATCTCCCGAAGATTCTTGACCCATACCGCAGCTCGTCAATTGGATGACATGGTGAATCAGTGAGCAAGCCTCATCGACTACAACACCTCAGTGAATTGAAACAGGAGATAACAGAGGCAACAGAGTAAAGTGATTTCCGACCTCCGTTGTCTCTGTTTTCTTCTGTTAAACTACGGAGGAAACAACGCGGTTCGATCTACTACGCGATGCTATGTTGGTAGAGTTTGACTATTGAC